>JAGLKG010000177.1 GCA_023141835.1 Maribacter sp.
TATTTAAAAAGATTAATTGTTGGTGGTTTTGATGGAGTTTATGAGTTTGCAAAAGATTTCCGTAACGAAGGGATGAGCCGTTTTCATAATCCGGAGTTTACTCAAATGGAGCTTTATGTTGCTTATAAAGATTACAATTGGATGATGGATACCACGGAGCAACTTTTGGAAAAAGTGGCCATTGATGCCAATGGCACTTCAAAAGTAACTGTGGGCGACAATGAAATAGAATTTAAAGCCCCCTACTCCAGGATCCCCATTCTGGAAGCCATAAAAATCCATACTGGTGTTGATGTTGCTGGGATGAATGAAACTGAATTGCGGGAAACAGCTAAAGGTTTAGGTCTTGAAGTAGATGAGACCATGGGTGTAGGTAAGTTGATAGACGAGATTTTCGGGGAGAAATGTGAGCATTTCTATATACAGCCTACATTTATTATCGACTATCCAAAAGAAATGAGTCCGTTGACCAAAGAGCATCGCACAAATCCCGCTTTGACCGAACGTTTTGAATTGATGGTAAACGGAAAAGAGTTGGCCAATGCCTATTCTGAATTGAATGATCCCATTGACCAAAGGGAACGTTTTGAGGATCAATTGAAGCTTTCCGAAAAAGGAGATGATGAGGCCATGTTCATTGATCAGGATTTTTTAAGGGCCTTGGAATATGGGATGCCCCCAACTTCTGGTATTGGTATTGGAATAGACCGCTTGGTAATGCTATTGACCAACAATTCGTCGATTCAAGAAGTGTTGTTCTTCCCACAAATGAGACCAGAGAAAAAGCAGGTGGAATTAACCGAAGAGGAAAAGATTATTCTCAACTTGCTCAAACCCGAAGGCCATATGGAGTTGGCTGAACTTAAATCCAATGCTGGGCTAAGCGGAAAAAAATGGGACAAATCAATGAAAGCATTATCTAAGCACGATTTGATAAAGGTTACGGTAGAGGGAGGTTCTAAGTCTGTTCTCCTTAAGTCTTAATCTTATTTCAAGTTATTCTCTTGAGTTTTTTCGATGTTCAAAGCCTGTTTCTGAATTTATAAACGACACTAAACCGTTGACAATTGTTGTTTGTCCAGTTTTTGGTTTGAAGCACGTTTAAATTTTCCTATTTTTATAAAGATTGGGGCATCTCGAATTTATTATGAAAAGGAAATGAAAAAAAACATCTATAAAGGACTTGCTTCTTTGGGCGTAATTCTGGGTATTGTTCTTCTTTGGAACATGTTAAAACCCCAGGAAGAGGTTGATTTCAGTACGGATATCAAACCCATTATCAATACCAATTGTATTGGCTGCCACGGTGGGGTGAAAAAAAATGGGGGCTTGGGCCTATTATTCGAGGAAGAGGCATTTGCCGATACTAAATCGGGGAAACCGGCCATAATTCGTGGAAATGCATCTGGCAGTGAACTAATAAAACGGCTGCATGAACACGACCCTGAGCTTCGAATGCCCTATGAGAAACCAAAATTGTCAAAGGAAAAAATTGACTTGTTTACCCGTTGGATTAACCAAGGGGCAAAATGGGGAAAGCATTGGGCCTATACGCTACCTGAAAAGGTAGAATTACCACAGGTAATTCTAGAGGCAGGTTTTGAACCCGAAACCCAATCTGATTTTATAAAAAATGGCATTGATAACTTTGTTTATGCACGTTTAGAAAGCGAACAACTGTTGCCAAACAGCCCAGCAGAAAAAAATGTAATTGCCAGAAGATTGGCTTTAGACCTTACCGGCCTGCCCCCTACTCAAAATGTGCTAGATGACTTTAGTAAAGGCACAATATCGTATGAAACTATGGTGGATAGCCTGTTATCCCAAAATACATATGGAGAGAAATGGGCAAGCTGGTGGTTAGATATGGCACGCTATTCGGATTCCAAAGGATACGAAAAAGATCAAGGTCGCAGCATTTATCCGTATCGGGATTGGGTGATTAAGGCACTCAACCAGGATATGCCGTATGACCAATTTACTACTGAGCAACTGGCGGGGGATTTACTTTCAGAACCATCCGAAGATCAACTTATCGCCACGGCTTTTCATAGAAACACTATGAACAATGATGAAGGGGGTACTGATGATGAAGAGTACAGAGTAGCCGCAGTAATAGACCGTGTGAATACGACCTTTGAGGTTTGGCAAAGTACTACGATCGGATGTGTGCAATGTCATGGACATCCTTATGACCCCTTTAAACAAGATGAGTATTATAAAATAATGGCCTTTTTTAATAACTCTAGGGATGAGGATATTCCAAGTGAAGGTCCCGTCTTAAAATTCTATACGCCTGAGCAAAAGCTACAAGTAGACAAGGTCAACAATTGGATAACCAACTATGGTAATTTGGAAACAGCCGAAGCGTACAAGAATTTCCTCATGTACACCGAACCCGTTTACAACGCCCATGTGCTGAAGGATTTTAAAAACGGCGCATATGACAATCATGCTTCGGCCGTACTCTGGGACGATGGCTCCTGTAGACTTGAAGATATGACCACACAAGGAGGTACAAGCTTGTATCTTAAATATAGTTCTGGTAAGAACGGTACAACGATGACCTTTCGAAAGAACAATGCCCAAGGCGAGATTTTATCACGTTTAAAAATTGACAAGACCAAGGGTAGTGTTATTAGAAAAGTTCCTTTCAAAAAAGTCAATGAAAAATTTGACCTGTACATTGAAACAGATAATAGCAATGTAGCCAAAGAGGTGAATCTGGTAAATCTCTACTGGTTGACCCTTTTGGATGATATTCCTGGTGAAGGTGAAAATGGATATAAAAACATCGACCAAACTCTTATGAACGTGTTAAACGCTCGTACCCCAACAGTTCCCATTATGGTCGAAAATCCAAATTACATGAAACGGAGCACCCAAGTTTTTGAACGCGGTAACTGGCTCGTTAAAACAGATACCGTTCAACCAACTACCCCTGAAGCGCTGAACGTATGGAATGAAGATTGGCCAACTAATAGATTAGGACTTTCAAAATGGTTGGTAAGTAAGGATAACCCTTTGACTGCACGGACCTTGGTTAATCGGGTATGGCACCTAATTTTTGGAAGAGGGCTTGTATCCACTGTCGAAGACATTGGATCACAATCCGAACCCCCTTCCCACCCGGCATTGTTAGATTGGTTGTCCTTACGCCTAATGCACGAACACAATTGGAGCATCAAAGCACTGATCAAGGATATTGTTATGTCTGGCACCTATAGACAAAGCTCTGAAAGTAGCCCTGAACTTTACCAAAAGGATCCTAAGAACGAACTCTATGCCAGAGGTCCTAGACAACGCCTTAGTGCAGAACAAGTTCGCGATCAAGCTTTGGCGATATCTGGCTTGTTAAGTTTCAAAATGTATGGGCCTGGGGTTATGCCACCTCAGCCTGATGGCGTTTGGCAGACGGTATACAGTGGTGAAAAATGGATTGAAAGTAAGGGTGAAGACCGCTATAGAAGAGCTATTTATACCTACCTAAAACGTACAAGTCCGTATCCTTCCTTTCTAACCTTCGATGCGGTAAGCAGAGAAGTATGCACCATACGCCGAACAGTAACAAACACCCCACTACAGGCTTTGGTAACGTTGAACGATCCGGTATATTTGGAAGCATCTTATACGTTGGCACAGAGCATGCAGACGTCTGAAGATGTAGAAGGCAGCATCTCCTTTGGATATGAAAAGGCCACTTATTCCAAGATTACCCCAACACAGCTCGAAGCCTTAAAAGAGCTATACCAAATATCATTTGATGAGTTCAAAAATAACACAGATTCGTCCGAACCGTTCTTTCATTTAAAAAAGAAACCAAGTGCTCACTTGGCTGCCCTTACCATTGTGGCAAACGCAATAATGAACCTCGACGAGTTTTTAACAAAAGCATAAAGATGGACAATCTTGAAAAACTGATACAGGAGAAAATAAA
Organism: Maribacter sp.; assembly: GCA_023141835.1. Lineage (GTDB taxonomy): Bacteria > Bacteroidota > Bacteroidia > Flavobacteriales > Flavobacteriaceae > Maribacter_A. Next base: position 3,938 of record JAGLKG010000177.1, read on the forward strand.
TCGGGATTTACAAGCCAAAACCCGGAGGCATTTTATTAAGAATTGCGCCAGTGGTCTTGGTGGTCTGGCCCTTGGTTCCATCTTCATGGGATGTGACCCTCTAGGTGTTCCTAAAAAACAATCAAACATTACATTTTCGGATAGGGATTTGAATCCTTTGGCCACATTGCCGCCCCATTTTGGTCCTAAAGTAAAATCAGTCATTTATTTACATATGGCCGGGGCTCCGTCCCAATTGGAAATGTTTGATTATAAGCCAAAACTTCAGAAACTACATGGGCAAGACTGCCCACAGTCGCTATTGGAAGGTCGAAAATTTGCTTTTATTAAAGGAACTCCCAAATTGATGGGACCTCAGGCAGAATTTGCCCAAGAAGGTGAATCGGGAAATTGGGTATCTAACTTTTTACCACATTTTAAAAAAGTGGTCGATGAAGTCGCATTTCTAAAAGCGGTGCATACCGATCAGTTCAATCATGGCCCTGCCCAATTGCTCATGCATACCGGAAGTGCCAGATTGGGAAGGCCTAGTATTGGGGCTTGGGCGACCTATGGCTTAGGTTCAGAAAACCAGAACTTACCAGGTTTTGTGGTATTGACTTCAGGGGGCAATACTCCAGATGCTGGTAAAAGCGTTTGGGGCAGTGGTTTTTTACCATCGGTCTATCAAGGGGTACAATGCCGTTCCAAAGGAGATCCGGTTCTTTATATCCAAGACCCTGATGGCATCTCAAGGAATCTAAAAAAGAGCACCATTGAAGCCATTAATAAAATAAACAAGGAGGAATATCGCAAATATGCGGATCCTGAAATCTTGGCGCGAATAAATCAGTATGAAATGGCATATCGCATGCAGATAGCTGTGCCTGAAATAATGGATATCAACAATGAGCCTGAGAACATCAAACAAATGTATGGCGTGGAACCCGGCAAGGAATCTTTTGCCAATAATTGTCTGTTGGCACGAAAACTGGTAGAGGATGGTGTACGATTTGTGCAACTCTTCGACTGGGGCTGGGACACCCATGGAAATATCCGTGAAGGTTCTATTGATATGGGGTTACGCAATAAATGTACCCAAATTGACAGACCAATAACAGCCCTGATTCTAGATCTAAAACAACGTGGCCTATTGGATGAAACCTTGATTGTTTGGGGAGGCGAATTTGGCAGAACACCAATGCAGGAAAACAGGGGCAATAAAGAAATGCAATATAAAGGCCGGGACCACCATGGTGATGCCTTTACCATGTGGATGGCAGGCGGGGGAATTAAAAAAGGTGCGTCCCATGGACAAACCGATGAAATTGGATTCTCTGGTATTGAAGGCCGCGTATCTGTTCATGATGTACATGCTACCATAATGCACCTGCTTGGATTTAACCATGAACAATTTACTTTCGATTTTCAAGGGAGACCCTATAGATTGACCGATATTGAAGGAGAACTGATTAAAGAAATATTGGCATAACATATAAACCCAAACCAATCTACCCTATTCCATGAGGTTATCATTCGTATTGATTTCATTTTTTTTAAGCATTTTTACATATTCCCAAACCTCTGGCAAACTCCAATTTTTTAATACTGATTGGGGAAGGACAGTCTCTTGGGATAATTTCTGTGAACGTACCAAAGCTTCAGGATATGACGGTATTGAAATCTGGTTTCCTGCTAAGCACGAAAGTCAAATTCAATTAAAGGATGCATTAAAAAAACATGACCTAGCCGTAGGATTTTTAAATGGGACCAACAAATCATTGCCTTTCGAGGAAAGTCTTAAAGCCTATACCAGTCATTTCAAAACCTTGATAGACTGGA
>JAGLKG010000178.1 GCA_023141835.1 Maribacter sp.
AGCACAAAAATAAGCCCAAAAAAGGAATTTGGGTGGCTTTATTTAAAATAATTCTAAATAAACAATAAAGATAATTTAGTCCCTTTTTTATTTAACTGATTATCAGTAGTTTGCAATAACTGAACAATCAACAAAAGTTTGCCCGATTTATTTATTGAAAACAAGCTCAAATCCCAGCCAATTGGTATTAGTTTGGGGTTTTAAAGACTAAAAAGCGAAGGGTTTTCGCGAGATAATAAATTGCGCATCAATTTCGAATCATATTTTCAAAAAGGAAAACTCCATTTTTATTGGCAACCACTATGTCGAGGGTTTGGTCTTTGTTCATATCCCTAATGGCAATATTGAGTCCCGCGCCCGAGTCATTATCAATCACATGCTCTTTAAAATAAGGCTGTTCACCAGGGGTAAATTCTATCCACAGCAAGTAGGGGGCATCACTATCTCCCGGGTCATTACCATTATGGGCAAGAAATCGTTTTCCCGTGACATAATCCTTACGCCCATCTCCATTCAAATCGGCCATTAGCGAAGAATGAGTTTGGGCCGTGGTTGTACTGATCATATGTGTTGTGAAATCTTGATTGTCTAATTGTTCATGCCACCAAATGCCAAGTTTGTGGGCTGAGGCACTCACAACGTCGTTTTTGCCGTCCCCGTTAACATCGAGAACCTGCATATGCGAACAGGGTCCTCCCAGGTTTGTTGGATAAAACACCCAATCCCCTGAACTTTTATCAGCTTTTCCTTTAAACCATCCTTCCCGAATTACCACATCATTAAAACCATCCCTGTCAATATCTCCAAACCCAATTCCATGTGAATATTTTTCCGTTCCCAGCACATTTTCTCCACTTAGTTCAAAACGTTTCCATTCGGTTTCTCCAAATTCTAAGGGAGCCTGCAACCACACAATCTGCCTTTTGTCTACATCCCCACAAAGGATATCGATTCTACCATCTCCGTCAATATCAATAAATCCAGGAGATTCATTGGAAATTCCCATAGAATTGGCAATAAAATGTTTTTTCCAGGCCCCAGGTTTATTTTTGGGATTTTCAAACCAAAAACCAGGCTTTCCTGGAAAATCAATGATTACCACATCATCCCATCCGTCAAGGTTAACATCCATTCCAAGCGTCAAAAAAGATTCGCTGTATTCCTTTCTTGGATCATATAAGCGTGATGGGGCCATTTCGTGTCTTGTCCAAAGGGGAGCTTCAAACCAATAATAACCTGCAACAATATCCAATAGGCCATCTTTATTTAAATCTGCAATAGCAGCACCTTCGGAAATAAAATCCCTGGTTATCGTCGTTTTCTTAAAGCCATCCGATGTTTTTGACTGAGCATATGACAACTGTGCGCAAATACTCAGTACCATCGCCATTTTGAACATCTTCCTTAAACACATAGGTCTTTTTAAGCTCATTTTTTGAATTTTATACATGTCATTATTTTATAAGAATCGAATCAATGGCCGCCTGGGCCATATGTGATTCTTCAGTGTTCTTTTCATTTAAGCGTTTCCCAAGGTCTTGCAGCAATGTACTTGACTTCGGTGTATTAAGTGCTCCTACCCTTTGTATAGCATATTTTAAAAAACTCGGTGATTTTGCCTTTTCAGCCATCTGTAGCATGCGCTGAGCATTTACTTCTGCCAGTGGTTCTGCTGCATACCACAACATAAGAGGCAAATTATGGTCATTGATATCCTCGGGTCGTTGCACCAAGGACTCCAATACTTTCCAACGCTTATTCGGTTCCAATCTTAGCATTCCGGATACTAAATAAAGTCTTACCAAAGCAGAATCATCGCTTTTGGCCATACTTTCAAATTTTTCCATTGTGGATTGTTGGACGCTTTTAACTTCGGTCAATAGTTGAATCGCCCAGCTTCTTATGTATTCATCGGAATGGCTCAATAATTGGGCCAATTCATTTTCTTTAAGTCCATTTGTTACGTGCAACGTCCATAATGCACGTAGTTTTCGAGTTACATCTGGATGGGTCTCCAAGATTTTCCGCAACGCCTCATGAACTTCTGGATTTGCCCCTCGTTCTTGTAAAATAGTCCTCGCTTGTCTTACATACCATTCATTGGTGTGTAATTGATAATTTACCAAATCGATATCGGAGGCCTTGGATAAATCTACCTGTACCCACTTATCATCTTTATGGGTGATTTTAAAGATTCTGCCCAAAGTTTTATCATGTACATCAGGGTTTGGACTATGGCATTGATTCTGATCGTACCAATCAATGGCAAATACAGACCCGCTTGGGTC
>JAGLKG010000179.1 GCA_023141835.1 Maribacter sp.
GGTCGTACTTAAAATTAAGCCATTGGGACCAAGAGTCATTCATAACCAAAAAGTCGGTATTGTGAGAGGCCGTATAACCCGATCCCGAGCGGGTAAGTATATCGTTGTTCAATCGTGCCCCATTGATATTGTTCATAAAGATCGTATTGTGATATTCTTTTGGCCAGGTATTGCCCCCTAAGTAAATCATAGCCCCTGCATGGGCGTGACCCCCTCCTGCTGCTGCCGATCTAAAATTACCCGCATGGGGGCCGCGATCACCTAAGTAATGTACATGATCGCCAATTGTCTTGATGTCATCATAGGTATGGGGGTTAAAATGTTCCCCGGCTTGACGTTGATAACGTGCCCCTTGAATAACATGATACATGTGGGGAATGACACAGACCGTAATAAAAGGATGTCCGTGGTCATTAAAATCAATTCCCCACGGATTACTGGTACCTTCCGAAAAAATCTCAAATTCATAGCTAGTGGGATGATATCTCCATACCGCACCATTGAGTCTAATACGCTCATCATCCGTTGCTCCTGGTTTACCTACATTAGAATGGGTAAATACTCCATGTACCCCATAAAGCCAACCATCTGGACCCCAGCGCAGGTTATTGAGCACCTCGTGCGTATCATCAACCCCCCAACCATCCAAAAGTTTTTGTGGAGGCCCTGCTGGCTTATCGTTTGCTTCATCAATGGGAATGAACAATAGATAAGGTGCTGCTCCAAGCCAAACTCCACCCATTCCAATTTCTATCCCACTAACCAGATTTAATCCATCTGTAAAGATTTTCCGTTTGTCCAATGTACCATCACCATTAGTATCTTCAAAAATAAGAATACGATCTTTCCCTTTCCCCGCTTCAGCAGGAACAGGATAGGTATGTGCTTCAACGACCCAAAGCCTTCCACGGGCATCTATGGTGAAACTAATCGGACGTACCACGTCAGGTTCTGAAGCCGCAAGTGTAATCTTAAAATCTTTGGGAAGGGTCATTGCCTTTGCTGCTTTAATTCCACTAAGGCCAGAATTTAAAACCGGATCTAAAGGGGGTAGAACAATAATATCATCTTGACTAAGCTGATTTGGAAAGCTAGGGCGACTTGGATAAAAAAGGAAGTCATCAAAGCTGATGTGTGCCCATTTATCATCCCTGATATATGGAATGGGTGAAAGTCCTGTTTCATTATCAATGACTCGCAAAAAGATATCCTGATTCAAATAAGATGAAAGATCAGCTACCACGGGTTGGAGTGTTGCGCGGCCTTGCCCTGTTGACTTAAAAATCACGGTATTGGTTCCGGCAAGGACAATTTCTACTCGAGTATCGGCCAAAGCGCCTCCCGAGACCCTAAAAGATGCGAACGGATGGGTAACCTCAAAGGACACCGAAGTCAATGTGCCTTTTTGCTTATAATTTATTGTTCCTCCACTACTCAAGAAGAAATCGCCATCAAACCCTATTTGATTATCTTCCCCATACACTGATACTGCATCCGTAAAAAGCGGAGCTTTAAAAGCTTCACCCTTTACCTTCCAATCGCTTAAATTGCCTCTTTCAAAGCCGAGGTTCAATGGCTTACCCTCTTTTTTAGGTACAATTCCAGTAATTACTGGAGCAAGGATATCACCTTCGACAAGTTCAAACTTGCCCACCATTCCCGCTTCACGATGTCCTGGAACAGTACAGTAGTACGTATCATCCGCCTCTGCCCAAAATGTAATACTGGTACTGCTGCCCTTTTCAAGTAAGGTTCCGCTTTTTATACTCATTTTTTCCAAAGCAACATCATGGGTCATGGTTTCGCCATTGGTAATCGTTATTCGTACATGGTCTCCTTTATGGGCACGTAAGGTAGGATTACGCGTACCGTCGGGTGCAAAATAGCCCAACATACTGGCTTCAAGGGTATATTCTCGATCAATAAGGGTAGAATCCCTAACTTGGATATCTGATTGGGCCTCTTTTCCTTTTGAACGACATGAAACATTAATACTTACTAATAATAGTAGTACTAGTCCCAGTAAAGAATATAGGTATTTTTGCATACAGCTTGGTTTAATTTGTATTCCTAATGGTTTCGACCTTCGAACCCATAACTTTTATTCTAATTCCTTAATTGTGATGTCCTTAAAGGCGACTTGCGCTTTACCACCTCCATGTATCTGAAAACCAATCAAACCTGATTGAGGTATACTTTCATCCAGTTCAGTATAGTCTACTGTCTGATGGCCATTGATATACAATCTGATGCGACGATTTTCGGCCAAAATTTCATAATCATTCCAGTCATCTATTTTTATCCACTGAAGCACTTGAAGGGAATCAGGCTCCATTAAGGTCATGTTCCTTCGCGATTCATCATATAAGCTGGCCCAATAATCTTCACCCCAATCGGCTTGGTAACCGGTCATTTCATAAGCCGGGTCTTTAAGGCGATTGCTTCGAAATTGTATGCCCGAATTAATAAAGCCATCATGACCAATTAATTTGATTTTCAACTTTAAACTAAAGTTTTCAAAAGATCGATCCGTACATAAAAAATCATTGTTGGGTACGGTTTCGTTTAGTGAACCACCCACAATAGAACCATCTTCGATACGCCAAGTCTCTAGGGTATCGCCCTCAAAACCATTAAAGGTCTTGCCATCAAAGAGTGCACTCGATTTATTTTCTTGATAATCTTTACAACTAGATATTAGAAATACGAAAAGAATGAAATAAAATGGGAAGGTTTTCATAGTATGGTTATGCCTTTAGTTGAAGTAATAAGCGTGGTACACCGATTTTATATTTTAGATATTCAATATTGCTTAATCCTATCTCATGACCCATTGGGCAATCGAATCAGCAATGCATTAAAAATAGGGTTTTAATTTGAATTTAACTTCTTACCTCTTCAATTATTACGCCGTGATCTTTTATTGAAAAAAAGGATTTGAAAGTGATTACAAAGTAGCAACTACACAAATTCATAATTAAGAATAACCTAAAAATAATTCCGAGGCTTTGTTGTAGGCAGCCTCAAAAACAATCCAGTTGGTTTTTGTATCAACTTTAGCAGCTGTAAAATAAGAAAGCATTTTTTCGGTAGGCATATTTCCTGTTAGTTCGTCTTTGGCCATCGGGCAGCCTCCAAATCCTTGAACAGCTCCGTCAAACCGACGACAACCCGATTTAAACGCAGCGTCGATTTTCTCATACCATTTTGCAGGTGTTGTATGTAAATGGGCGCCAAATTCTATTTCGGGGTATTTAGGGATTAGATTAGAAAATAAATAGGTGATATCTTCTGGCGACGAAGTACCTACAGTATCCGATAACGATAGAATACGTGCTCCCATTTCTGCCAACTTCTCTGTCCACTCCCCTACAATATCAACATTCCAAGGATCGCCATAAGGATTCCCAAAACCCATTGAAATATAGGTCACCACTTCCTTATCGTTAGCTGCAGCTATGCCCAAGATTTCCTTTAAAGTCTCAACAGATTGGCTAATGGTTTTATGTGTATTCCTCATTTGAAAGTTCTCTGAAATAGAAAAAGGAAAACCCAAATAATCAATAGCCTCATATTTAATTGCTTCGTGCGCTCCCCGAACATTGGCCACAATGGTCAAAAGTTTACTTTTGGTCTTCGACAAATCCAACAGTGATAGCACTTCGGCCGTATCTACCATTTGAGGTATCGCTCTAGGTGAAACAAAACTTCCAAAATCAATGGTGTCAAAACCACAACCCAACAATGACTGGATATACCTTGCCTTTTGCTCGGCAGGAATGAAGGTTTTTATACCCTGCATCGCATCTCTTGGGCATTCAATTATTTTAACCTTACTTGCCATTTATTTTGCTGAGATTCTTGTTCAAAATTACGGTATTTATTCGATAATAAAATAAACAACCCTATACCTACAAAGACCGCTATTTGGAGCCATTTTAAAAATGTCCAACTTGGGAATTACCTTTAATATTAAACAATATAGTCCCTGATAACAGGGCAATCACCAAAAACAACGAAAACTAACTGAGACAAGACCAGGGGCAGTTGCTATCTCATATTTCAGACCATCGACGACCCTTTGGATTAAAACATAAATTATCTGGTCCAGGCACAACGACCAAAGCAATCACAAAGCCAGAAAGTATTTCTTAATTCAATCGGAATAAATTTTAGTTTGTAAAATACAAATTAAGACAGTTTAACCCTTATTTTTTATATCTTACGAAAAATATTTCGCATGAAAATCATATATATTTCAATGAGTACCTTATTTGCTTTTTTAGTGCTAGGCCTTGTGAATCCAATACTAGAAGAGCAACAATCATCAAAACTTGATATGTACAAAAAACAGGACAGCGTTTTGCGCCATGTAGTGTTATTCAAATTCAAAGAAGGAACATCAAAGGCCAACATTAAGAAAGTTGAAACGGCTTTTGCTGCACTACCCTTAAAGATACCACAAATAAAGTCCTATGAATGGGGGCTGAACAATAGCCCAGAGGGTTTGGACAAAGGATTTACGCATTGTTTTTTTCTAACTTTCGACAGTGAGGAAGATCGGGCCATTTACCTTCCACATCCCGATCATAAGAAATTTGGACAAGTTCTTACACCCTATTTGGGCGATGTGCTTGTCATTGACTATTGGGCTTCGCACTAACTGGAAACTGCCTACTCGGCTAGAATTGCCTTATTTATTTTTTTGATTAAGGCGGGACCTTCATATATGAACCCTGTATAAAGCTGGATCAAATCGGCTCCAGCTTCCAGTTTTTCTATGGCATCTTCCGCAGAATGTATGCCACCAACCCCAATAATTGGAAATGCCTTGTTGCTCTTCTCAGCCAAAAACCGAATTACTTCGGTATTTCTTTTGGTCAATGGTTTACCACTAAGTCCTCCTTTTTCTTCGGTGGCTATATATAAAGATTTAAGTCCTTCACGGGCTATAGTCGTGTTGGTGGCTATAATTCCATCAATCTTTGTATGCTTCACTATCTTAATAATGTCCATCAATTGATTGTCTGTCAAATCGGGAGCTATTTTAAGCAATATTGGTTTTTCAGAACCATTGTATTTTAAAGCCATTTTGACATTCTCTTTTTTCAACTCTTTAAGCAGGGCTGTCAATGGTTCTCTATCCTGAAGTTCTCTTAATCCGGGGGTGTTGGGAGAACTTACATTTACCACAAAATAATCCACATACTCAAAAAGGGCATCAAAACAAATAAGGTAGTCCTTAATGGCCTTATCGTTTGGTGTAATCTTGTTTTTACCAATATTGCCACCGATAAGTACATTGTGCTTCTTTTTTAATCGCTCCACAGCATCAAACACCCCCATATTATTAAACCCCATTCGATTAATAATAGCCTGGTCAACCTTTAATCGAAAGAGTCGCTTTTTAGGATTGCCATCTTGGGGCTTTGGAGTAAGGGTGCCTATCTCAACAAACCCAAATCCAAAATCAGACAGCTCATTGAACAATTTTGCATCTTTGTCGAAACCGGCCGCTAGGCCCACTGGGTTTTTAAACTTAAGTCCAAACACCTCTCGTTCTAATCGTTTATCTTCGATGACATAGAGAGATTTAAACAAAGAGGATAGCCCGATTTTTCCAAAAAATCGAATCATTAAAAAAGTCAAATGGTGTACCTTTTCTGGATCTAGAAGAAAAAGTAAGGGGCGAACTAAAATCTTATACATGGAGTAAAGTTTAGACAAAAATACAAACTCAATATTAGTATTTATCGTTTCGCCGGTAATCTTGTCAACATACAAAAGTTAATATCACTCTTGAGGAATACTGTCTCTACAACGCATAGGAATTACCCTTAAAGGTTGACGGAAGGCCTCACCGCAAAGCTCCAAGTATCTCTCATACTGCTTCTTATTGAACAATTTCAATGTCCTCATGTCGATCATTCTTTGAATACGTTCCATGCTATCCCGAATCACATTATAGTTCTCAGCCAATACCGTTAATTCAGCAACCGTGCGTTGTGGATGGCGCTTCATTATATTTTTTGCTTGATTATTCAATATTTCATTTCTATACTTAAGTTCGGCACTAAAATTCGTCATTTGCTCCGCTTGTTCCTGATTTAGTTGAAAAACCTCGATAATTGTCTCATTTTTGGTGATGCCCACACCAAGAACACAATCTTCCTGAGCCATTA
>JAGLKG010000018.1 GCA_023141835.1 Maribacter sp.
GAAGGAATGCGTTTTGACAATGCGTTCCTGACCACCAGTTCATGTAGCCCAAGTAGAACCAGTATTATCACAGGGCTATATCCGCATAACACGAACGCCGAACAGTTGCATTGGCCATTGCCCGCTGATAAGATAACTTTTGTAGAACAACTAAAAGCTTCCGGCTATTGGACGGCCCAAGCGGGGAAATGGCATATGGGTAAGGCCATCAAAGATCGCTTTGATCTGGTGAAAGATGTAGGTACCAAAGGGTTTCAATTGTCCCCTACCGGAGCAAAAACAAAACAGCTTGGCGATGGTAGCGGTTGTGAAAATTGGGTATCCACTTTACAGAAAAGGCCCAATGACAAGCCCTTCTTTCTTTGGCTGGCCGCGGTAGATCCTCATCGGCCTTATTCCGAGGGAATCATAGAAACGCCCCATGCCTTGGAGGATGTGGTGCTTCCTCCCTATTTTCCAGATACTAAAGAGGTTAGAGAAGATTTTGCCCACTACTATAACGAAATAACAAGACTGGACCATTATGTGGGCCAGGTCATTGCTGAACTCGACAAACAAGGTGTATCGGAGAATACCTTGATTCTTTTTATCAGTGATAATGGGAGACCTTTCCCAAGAGATAAGACCACCCTCTATGACGGCGGCATAAAAACTCCATGGATTGTTAAATGGCCTACCAAAGTACAGCCAAATTCAGTATGCAATAATCTGGTAAGTTCTATAGATATAGCACCGACCTTTATGGCGCTTGCCGGTTTGGATAACCTTCCAACTTTTGAAGGTATTGACTTTTCAGATTTGCTGGGCAATCCTGAAAAAGAGGTTAGGGATATCATTTATGCTGAAGACCACTGGCACGATTATGAAGATTATACCCGAGCGATTCGGACTAAAAAACACAAGTATATTCGTAACTTCTATCCTGATCTGCCCAACACACCATCGGCCGATGCTTTTGTAGGAGGTACGTTTGCTGCCATGCGCAAATTAAAGGACAAGGGAGAACTTACTGATGCTCAACTCAGCTGTTTTCTTCCTTCCCGACCTGAGGAAGAACTCTACGATATTGTGAATGATCCGTACGAATTAGAAAACCTTGCCAAGAATCCAGAATATCAAGAAACCCTGGCTTTTCTCAAAGCAGAATTGAAACATATGCGCAGACTTACCCATGATAGTTTGCCTAAATTCCGAACCCCTGACGAGTTCGACCGAGAAACTGGAAAGTCCAACTCCTTTAGAAAGCGTCCACGGCCATCAAAAATTGAAATGGAAAAGATCATTCTTGAAATGGATACAAAGTAACCTGCTAATAAAACTAAATCTTAACCAATAAATGAAGCATTTAAATAGTATTCTATTTTTCTTTCTTTTAATAATGTAGCCTTTCCTAAAAAATAGGACAGTTTTAAATTCAATCTGAAAATTGGATCATGCTGGATTTGGTAGGAAACCACACGATCATGGAGGCATTACCACGGTTGTTCCATGCATAGTAAGGAATAAGCTTTACCTCCTTATCCGTACTGTCATTACCATCGTACAATTTGCCATTTAAGGAAACACGGGTTACATTCTTTAAAATACCTTCTGAAATTACCTGGGTCTCGGATTTTGATTCGTCTAAACTTTCCAGATAAAAGTGCTGCACAGGTTCTTGGTTATCTACCTCTTCCGCACAATAGACCAATGGCCCTCTTGTCACCGCCACTCTTCCCGTATTGGCGGTTACGGCCTCTAAGGATGTATTGAACCTGACTGGCATTGGCAGTACAAGGTGTACCTCGTCACCGGGTCGCCATATTCTATCAATAACCGCAAATCCTTTATCCAGTTCCACGGATATGGGCTCTCCATTGACCTTCAACTGCCATTCTCCCAGAGTATTTCCGAGATAATCGTACAATTTCCCAGGCACAAACTGTTTCCTTGCCCAGGTAGGGATTCTTAATTTTAACTTGAAGTTTTGTTCTTTTTCAGGGGTCAGCACTAAATTTATATTTTCATCAAACGGATAATTCGATTTCTGTTGTATGGAGACGTTCCCTTCTTTCAAAGGTATGGTCGTTGTGTTACTGGCATAGAAGGTAGTGTAGATCTCATCTTCTGTATGGGAATACATCATGCCCGAGACCTGTGGGATCAACCTAGCGATATTGGAAGGACAACATGCGGTCCCGAACCAGGGAGAGCGCCCCGCTTCACCATGGTTGAAAGGCCTGACCCCATCCGACTCCAAAGGATTTACGTAAAAAAATCTGTTGCCCTCAATGTTTACACCCGCCAGTGAGTTATTGAACAGGGATATTTCTGCAACATCCATAAACTGTGCATCCCCAGTCTGTAAAAACATGCGGTAATTAAAGAAAACATTACCTACGGCCGCACAGGTTTCGTTATAGGCATCTTTGTTCGGCAACACGTACTCCGGCCCAAAGCCTTCTATACCATGTATGGCCCCCAAGCCCCCCGTAATGTGCATTTTTGTATCTACAATATTATGCCATATGTTGTTGAGTGCCTGATCATATTCATCGGTCCCCGTCAGGGAACCTACATCTGCCATGCCCGAATACAGGTATGCAGCACGAACAGCATGGCCTACTGCCTTTTCCTGTTCTGCCACAGGTCTATGTTGTTGGGAATAGGTAGGCGACATTACCCCTTCCCCTTCAGGTCGATAGGTTACTCCGCGTATGTCCAAAAACTTTTTGGCCATAGTTAGGTAAAGTCGGTTCCCTGTGACTCTATATAATTTTATCAGTGCCAATTCAATCTCTTCGTGTCCCGTGGCCTGATTGACCGGAATACCATTATTATAATTGGGTTCCCCTTCGAAAAAAACCTTGTTGATATGTTGCGCATTTTTCTCCGCTACTTTAAGCCACTTATCCTTTCCCGTGGATTGATAGTAAGCGACGGCGGCTTCATACATATGCCCCATGTTGTACAACTCATGACTATGCAATACAAAAGAATAGGGCTTATCGCCCATTCCTCCTCCTCCCCAAGAATCATGATCCTTGGAAACCCCAGTAATATGTGCCACATAGAGATAGCCATCTTCTTGCTGTGCTCTTGCAATGATATCGATGATACCGTCCAAACGTTTTTCCAGATCAGAATCTGGGTTCTCCCGGAGTAAAAGAGCCGCACCCTCCATTACTTTGTACAGATCGGAGGATCTATACCTATGGGGAGTGGGAAGAGCAGTTGCATCCCCTTCCAAGAACAGTGCCGCTTTTTCCAAGCTCTCTACCGCCGGAATGGTTTTGTCCAATGCGAACGGCACTAAGGTTTCGGCCTGCGTTTTTAATCTAGGAAGCCAAAACTTATCCTCCAAACGGACCTTATTAAAGGGAACCGGATTAAGTATATGGCTTCTTGTTTCATGGATCGTCTCTTTTTCCCCAGCATCTTCTTTCTTTGATTCACATCCCCCTAAAACCAATAGTATTCCAAGAACTAGGTTTATTAATTTAATTCTTCCCATACAATCACAATTTTAAATGTATTCAAATTCTAGCTTAATCAACCCATTGAACATTCTCTTAAAGCTCATATCTACCGTAATTATCGGGTTTTCAAAGTGTATGCAATGAACTTTTATTGTTTTCTCCATTTGGGAGGAAAACAAATATCCATAGTCCAAACAAAAAGGATTTAATTCGGCGAAGATAGGGATTAGGCATATCCAACAGATTTCTCTATCAACTTTTTCGTCGCCCATATCCCATCTTCATTATTAAAGAATTAGGCATCCCCTCTCCTTCGTATTCCAAAAGACTCTTACTCCTTAAATTGGCCCACCCAACGTATGGCATTTTCCAATAGTTGCAAATGATCGGGTTCTTGAAAAGCACTTCCTGAGTGGCCCAAGGCCGAATAAACTGCTCGACCTTTACCCAAAGGGTGGTACCAAACAATGGGATGATCCTCGCCCATACCCCAATCTTTGTCGGAGGCCAATAACGGAATATTGCCGCTGGGGTTTATAGGGGTTTCATCAACAGTGTATAGCACCTGAAATCCTTTTTTTCGGGGACTTTCGTAGAACATATACCATTCTTCCTCCCGCTCCCAAGTGTCCTGAAGTCCATGGGTCATAGTCCCATTCCCTTCCTCCAAATGCATCGTGGCTTTTTGGAATTGTGGGCTGATCGGGTGGTGCGAAAACAGGGCACCGATGACGTTCTGTTCGTACCAGTCCCATTGGTGTGAATTATCGCCTGAAGCGTGAATACCCAAATAGCCTCCGCCTTGTTCCAAATAATCTTTAAAATGTTCGCGCTGTTCTTCGTCCAATACTTTTCCGCTGGTATTGTTCCAAATGACCACATCGAATTTTTGCAATTGCCCGTGATTGAAAACGGCCCCATTATCGGTGGCGTACATCGTCCAGCCATTGTCCTTGGCCATTTCTTCAAAGGCAGGTATCGAAGCCTCGATGGCCTCTCCATGCCTAAACCCATTGGTCTTGGAAAAGAGCAGTACTGTTTTTCCCGACAGATTGGCTGGAAGTTCAGGCGGTGTTGAATCATAGAAGTTGATGCCGTATCTGGCTTTCCAAATAAAAGTTCCTGCGGCCAGTACTAAAAGCAGAACCAGCCCTAGAATAGAAAACAATACAATTTTAAGTTTGCGTTTCATATTTAATTTTTGTCAGCGTTAATTAATTTTTTCAAGCCCTCCTCAACAGGGAGCAATGTACCTCCATGACCTTTGGCAGCATCAATAAATAGAGAATCAATCTCTGCATTGTTCTTTTCTCCTGATTGACCTTTCAATACGGTTAGGGCTAGTTCCGACAAGGCTGAAAGATTGACCGAATGTGGTTCGACTTCCTTCAACCGTTTATAGGTTTCTAAATCATCGTTCTCCTTTAGTTGTAAGGACAGCGGACTGTCCTCAATATATTTTTCAGGAAGACCGAAAACGGGAAGTAACTTTTCATGGTTTTCTGACCAAATGGTCAATCGCACTTGAATGCGCTCTTTGGCACCGGAATCTCCATTTTCCAACCAAGCATCAACATCTTTATTAAAGGTATAAGCCACATAACTCTCTGGCCGTGCGGCATCGACGATTCGATCTAGCGGTGTGGTAGTATATAGCTGTGGTTGGTAGATTAACATCCGATTGAAAAATTCATCCTCTTGCAAGACATCCACCAAAGTCTGTAAGGGTTCCTGATACGGCTCTTGTACAATAGTTTGAACGATTTCAGGGCCGCTTTCTTTATGCTGAATTCCCATCTGCACCAAGTCATCATCTAGAAGAATCAACCTACGGTACATATCTTCTACATTCGAGGTAAGTACTTGTGGACTCCATAATTTCTCGGCAACAACCGCCGCCCTTGGCCATATTCTGGATTCCACAGTTCGGTTGTCCACCATTTCAGACCACATGCAAGCCTCTCCCCCCAAAATATTTTTTTGTTCTTCGAGCGTTAAAGGCTGTATTTTTTCAAACCTTGGTAAGGGTTCACCATTTGTCATGCTACTTCCCCCCGTCTGTTTTCCTTTTACATCGATAGTAAACATGGCAATACGAGCTTCTCCGGTAATCGAATCCCCTTTGGTAGTCAACTCATAATTAATCGCTCCAAAGGAAGTTTCTGCACTAAATGTCATGATTTCCCCCTCCAGTTGCGCATTTGAAAAGTCAGAAGCATTATCCATGAAATTCATAACACCTCTCAGGTTTTCTCCCTCACCGAACACATAGAGATGCCCATCTATCTCAGTATCCTGAACAAAAAGTCTGCATTGGTATCCTTTCCAGTTGGTGGAATCGATATCAATGGTAACCCCGCCCTCAATTTTCATTGGATCTACTTTATAATGAAAGGCAGCTGGCCGCTTATGATCAAGATAATACCCCGAAGATAAAATAGCTTTATTCCCCGATCGGGCTGCATCCCAAAGCGATGTGTGCGATCGCCACGATTGTACGGTGACACCTTCTTTGGGCAAATCAGGATGTATTATTTCATCCCACCCCATCATTTGTTTGCCATGCTTTTTCACTATTTTTTGCAGTCGGATATTGAAATAGGCCTGCAATTCATGTGAATCTTCAATCTTATTCTCTTTCATAAAATCTTGGATAGCAGGGCTGGCTTCCCATTGTGCAGGTTTTACCTCATCGCCCCCGATATGCAAATATTCATCTGGAAACAGTTCTGCCATTTCACCAATGAATCCATCCAAAAAATTATAGACTTCATCCCTTGTTGGGTCCATTACGGGGTCCAAAATCCCGAAAACAGAATCGAGCACATAGGGTCCTGGGGCACTTGCCAATTCTGGATAGCCCACAAACCAAGCGGTAGTATGGCCGGGCATATCAAATTCTGGCACCACTCGAATTCCCCTATCGGAAGCATAGGATACCACTTCTGCAATATCTTCTTGGGAATAGTAATTGCCCTGTGAGCCCATTTCATGGAGTTTGGGATATTCTTTTGATTCTACCCGAAACCCCTGATATTCGGTCAAATGCCAATGTAAAACGTTCATTTTTACCGCTGCCATGGCATCCAGATTTCTGAGAATCGTCGCCTTGGTTACCCAATGTCTCGCCGCATCGACCATTAGGCCTCGCCATGGAAATCTTGGATTGTCTTTTAGTTCCAGTTCAGGAAATACCAAAGCTTCATTTTCTAGCTTTGCCAATTGTAACAAGGATTCCAATCCGTATAAAATCCCTGTATCCGAATTCGCTGAAAGTTGGATTTTGGAATCGGTGATTTGCAAAGCATAGGATTCATCATCCTTTAAAGAGGGATATTCTCCATTAGCATTCTTGCAATCGATTAGCAGTTGAGCACCTTCTTTTTTTTCAATTTCGTTTCCTGAAATATCTCCTAATCTTGAATAGAAACGATCAAGGGCTTTCTCAATCTTCGGGTTGGCGGCACCGGTTACGGAATATCCTAAATCTGAATTAATTTTGAAAGTGCCACTGCCAAGTTCCAATGCTGAAGGCAAGGGCATCAAAGTAATCTGCGCCCGATCCTCATCGGAAATCGGTGGAGGCTCGGGTTTTAGAAAACCGAACCAGGCAATGACCCCACCTGCAATAAGCACTAGGATTAGTATTCCAAGAATTTTAAAGAATTTTTTCATTTTTTTCTTGACTTAACGATTGTTTTGGCCTTCGTTATCCATTTTCAATAGAACAAGGACAATGTATAAAAAGGTTCTAGTTCAGGGGCTTGTTCAAAAACTCCAACCAATCAACAATCCCGACCAAGGCTCCTTCGTCTTTATCTTTGGTACTAAAAACAACATATAGGTCTTGTCTTGAATCCACTGATTTACTAAAATTAGTCTCAAATTCTTTGAGGCCAAATTCGGTAAGCCCCACCTCAACGACAATTGTGCCTAACAGTTCTCCATCTACGCTTCCCAAACGGAACTCCACATCTCCACCTTTAACAATTCCCGGGGCGATGGCAAATCTACCTTTTACGGCTTTTACACCGGTCAAATCCATATCCTTGAACATAAAATATTTATCCTTTTGCCCTATGGCGATTCCGAGTGGTTCATCTATGCCCGGGGCCGTACCCGCGGGAAGGTTCATTTTGCTCGACGAGCCTTCATCAAAGCTTTCCGCCTCGACTTTGGGGTATCTGAGCAAAAAGGTCTGCTGTGCGTTCAACCCTTCTATCTTTCCACCGCCCTGATCTGTGTAGCTTGCGGTCAACACATAAGTCCCCTTCGTCTTGCTACCAATATGTGAATCGCTCGTATAAGAACCTTCAACTGGATATTTTGATTTTTGAGGTTTGGCCGATTCAGAAAGGCTTAGGATGTACTCGGCCATTTGTTTGGCCTCTGTATGACTAAGACCTGGATGGGCGGCCATGGCTATTTCTCCCCAACTTCCGCTACCACCGTTGATGATTTTGTCGGCCAACAGTTCGGCTGCTTTTTCATCCGAAGCATACCTATTTGCAACCTCAAGATAGGAAGGCCCAATGGACTTCTCTTTTTCCTTATGGCACGAGAAACAATCGGATCCGTTCATTAGGGTTTTTCCGATGGAGGCATAAGCAGCATCGGCCATATCAGAATGTTCCTTTGCCGCAAGTATTTTATCACTACCCTCGGCCAAGTAGTCAAAAGATACAATCACCATGGAAGCATCCAACGAACCATCTGAGAGTTTACCATCCTCAACATCGCTTACATCTACCTTGTATTTTATATTGATCGGGGCATCGGGCCAGTAGAAACTGCTATTGCCCTCTG
>JAGLKG010000180.1 GCA_023141835.1 Maribacter sp.
AGTTTTGGAGGTACTGAGAATTTGGGACCACCAATTCCTGGTGAAGATTTCTTTAACAACCCACCTGCGGGAGAGACATTTCCACTTGATGTTCGGGGAAGAACGGTTGTGATCAGTATTGAGCCAGTACCGGATAACAGTCCAGCACCCTTTTTACTAAAACCTTTGGTAACCGTATCAGGAGACGAAACTGCCCCAACATCATACCCCTTTAATTTGAATTTAGCTTCTTTTCCTACAGGAACCGTATCTAGAATAGATGTAAACTGAGAATGAGAGCTATAATCTGTTTAATGGTGATGGTTCTCCCATAAGTGGTATAGAAGTTTCGAATACCTATCTCTACATGCCGGAATAGAGTGGATCGGCCTGTTGGTATGGGAATGGACCAAGCTCTTTTTAAATCAGGCCCCAACACCGGTGTGGCAGATAAAAATATCTCGGTCCGAAGAGATACTGAAATCCAAGACGTTCAATTTGGGAATGGGGCGATATCTTCCCCTGAGAGAGTTGCTGGCTACGGATAACTTCGAGGAGGGTATAATTTTGTAATAGTTACTACTGAACCAAATTATATAGTAGAAAAATATTTTGGTTGGTTAGTTTTGTTAATGAAAAGGCCCAGAAACATCTTTCTGGGCCTTTTCATTATTTATTATGTATACATCATTCCCAAGAATCAATCTGCTCGTTCATCTCGTCAAACCTATAGCCACCCACAAGTTCTTTTCTATACTTTACGGTTATCAAAGTTAGCACTACCAACAATAGGTATAGAAATAGTATCAATCCGCCTATTGGAATAAAAGTTTCTGGAATCACATGGCTTTCAAAGTCGCTATAACTTAAAAGAATAAAAAGCGTGTCGAAAAATCTGAATACGTAAATGAGCAAGACGACATACAGAGCGAATTCCAAATTCCTCATTTGGGGATCGGCAATTTCATTTTCATTTATTTTAAACCATATGACATAAATATATACAAAGTGTACCAAGGTCAGGACCGGGAAAATATAATTGTCGAACTTAAAAAGATAAAATTTATTGGTGTATAAGCCATAAAAACTAAAGACAATCAAGGTTAGTAAAATAAGTATCGAGAGCAATAAGTTGGTCTTCCACGAAAACATTCGCAAGAGTAATTTCATTCTAAATGGGTTTCAAGGATTCGGGGGAACCCCATGTTTCAAAATTAAACGCTACTGTATTTTCTTTATTTGAAAAAATCGATGAACAGCATTTTATGTTGGGAACCTTAAAAAAAGCGTGGTAAAAGTCCATTTCCTCGTCCGAAAGTATTTTCTTTTGTTGCCAAATAGACCTATAGGATATCCAACCTTTATTTTGTGAGATACGCGCAAATAATCCCAATGCCATGCCGATAATCATAATTGTTATTCCCATTTTATCCTGGCCAACTACTTCAAAAGGAGTACTCATAAAGAACGTTAGTTCATTTGGACTAAAATTCCAATTAATGAGACAAGCAATATGGACCCGCCCATTTTTTGCGTACTAAGAGGGCTATTCAGCCTAATACACCGCCTCATACTGCAATTGCAATAGCTGCGGTTATCCATGCCAGTTGGGATTCAAAAAGCAATCGCTCTGCCTGGGACATTTTTTCTAAGGCTTCAATACGCATATAGGCGTCACTCAAATAAGCATCAACGCCTAATGCATTCCATACGAATGCAACTGCACTAACTATCCAAAACCATAGTGGTGGTTTTACTTTCCAATTTAAGGCTAGTTTGACCCTATTTATCAAGCCAGTATAGGTTGTCATTTTTATATAAATATTACTTTTATGGAAATATTTAATGAATGGCAAAAAATCGTTTTTATTACGTAATAAAGCTTCAGTTTTTGGGATTTAGATATAGTGGTTGGCAAAAGCAACCTCATCAAAAGACAGTAGAAGGGATGTTGTCAAAGACCTTGAAATTTGTCTTGCCGGGGCGTAGATTCAAGATTTTGGGTGCGGGTCGTACCGATGCTAAGGTCTCAGCTTTAGAGGCGGCCTTTGAGCTGTTCTTGGATGATTGTCCGATTGAAGATTTTGATTCATTTTTGGTGCTTTTCAATAAAAATCTCCCCCAAGATATTAAGGCAATCCATATTCAAGAGGTAGATGCATCTTTTAATATTATAAAAAACCCAAAGCGCAAGGAATATGTATATCTATTTTCATATGGCGAGAAAAACCATCCTTTTAGCGCTCCCTTTATTACCAATGTATTGGAAGAATTGGACTTGCAGCTCATGATGAGCGCTACTAAATTGTTTCAAGGAAATCATGATTTTTCGGCCTATACCGTAAAAGGGCAAGACCAATCCAAAACGTTGAGATGTATTGATTTTTGTGAAATACGGGAGAATAATATTCTTAAGGCGAATTTTTTTCCGGAAAAGTCGTACGCGCTTCATGTCATTGGTAAGGGTTTTATAAGATATCAAATACGAATGATGATGGGAGCACTGATCCAATTGGGAAAAGGGCAGTTGCATTATGATGACATAGTGGAATCCCTTACTGAAAACAATAATGTGCAGTTGACATACGTCGCCCCTGGATCCGGACTCTTATTGAATCGTTTGGAATTGGACTAACATAGCTTCGCAATATTTTTTTGTACATTGGTATTAAACAGCAAAAAATGCAATATTGGGTTTATCTTGCCTTATTGGTTTTGGGAATTTATCTTGGAGTAAGTATTTTGCTGTATTTCCTACAGGACTATCTAATGTTCAAACCGGAAAAATTACCTAAGGATTTTGAATTTCACTATGAAAATCAGGAAATAGAGGAGTATAACGTAGAAACCAGGGATGGTGCGGTCCTAAACGGACTCCGGTTTGTGACAAAAAATCCAAAGGGGATTGTATTCTACCTCAAAGGGAATTCCAAAAGTATAAAAGGTTGGGGCAAGTTCGCCGTTGATTTTACCCGTCATGGTTATGATGTTCTAATGGTAGATTATAGGGGTTTTGGAAAGAGTACTGGGAGGCGGACCCAGAAGGCCATAAAAAGAGATTTGCAAATGGTCTACAACAAGATAAAGGAGAATGTTTCTGAGAAATATATCATTCTTTATGGACGTTCGCTAGGGTCTGGGTTTGCTGCCAAACTGGCCTCTATGAACAATCCACGGATGTTGATTTTGGATGCCCCTTACTATAGTTTAAGTAAGGTAGCAAAGAAATATATTCCATTTATGCCACTATCAATACTTTTGAAATTCCCGATGCCAACGTATAAGTGGCTGAAATATGTAAATTGTCCCATTCATATCATTCATGGTACCGATGACAAATTAATACCCTATAGAACAAGTGTGAAATTGTCTAAAATAAAGCCAAAGTCCACTAGATTATATACTGTTATTGGCGGTGGACATAAAAATTTGAATACATTTTCATCCTATCATAGGATGTTGAGCGAAATTATCACCAGTAAACCAAAGGCCATTGACTTGGAAGGTTCAAGTATTAATGTGAGACATTCCTCAAAAAAGACCAATGCAAAAGTTTAAAAGAATAGGAGGGGTATTACTTCTTATATATGCTTTTACTGTTATTATGATACATTTTCTTCAAGAAAAAATGATTTTTCTTCCCACCAAATTACCGATAAATCATGAGTATTCTTTCGTTCATGATTTTGAAGAGGTGAATTTATCGACTGAAGAGGGATATTCTCTTAATGCTATTCATTTTAAGAAAGTTAGCCCCAAGGGTTTGATTCTTTACTTTCATGGAAATGCTGGCGATTTATCGCGTTGGGGAGACATAGCTACTTTCTTTGTCGATAGAGGTTATGATGTTCTGGTCATGGATTATAGGACCTTTGGTAAAAGTACCGGCGAGTTAAGTGAGCAAGCTCTACATGAAGATGCACAACTCTTCTATGACTATGTTTTGAAACAATATGAAGAAGAGCAAATTTCGCTTTATGGTCGTTCACTAGGTACGGGGATTGCAACAAAATTGGCTTCTGGAAATAAGCCAAACAAACTAATTTTGGAAACACCATATTATAGTTTACTTGATGTGGCCCATGATCGTTTCCCATTTTTACCTGTAAAATGGCTAATGAAATATAAGTTACCATCCAATGAATATATCCAAGAGGTTACTTGCCCTATTTCTATTTTTCATGGTACTGATGATAAGGTCGTATCCTATGATTCAGGAAAGCGGCTTTTTGAATCTATTCCAACAAAGAAGAAAACATTGTACACCATTGATGGTGGTAATCACAACAACTTGGTCCAGTTCAACGATTATTTAACCGGAATGGAGGAGGTATTAAGATAAATCAATCGAATAAACCGGAGGAGAGATACCTGTCTCCTCTATCACATACGATGGAAACTATTGTTCCATGTTCCAAGGTGGAGGCCAATCGCAATGCCGCAGCTGCCGCACCTCCACTGCTCATGCCAGCAAATATACCTTCCTCTTTGGCTAATTTTTTTGTGGTCTCGGTTGCTTCCTCCATACTGACTTCGATAACCTGATCTACCTTTTTAGGATTGAATATTTTAGGGAGATAGGCTTTAGGCCATTTTCGGATCCCTGGAATTTTGGAATCATCAGTGGGCTGAACGCCAACAATTTGAATATCCGGGTTCTGTTCCTTTAAAAAGGTCGAAGTTCCCATAATGGTACCTGTCGTTCCCATGGCTGAAACGAAATGCGTGATTTCACCTTGGGTATCCCTCCATATTTCAGGGCCAGTAGTATTGTAATGGGCTTCCCAGTTATCATCATTGGCAAACTGATTCAACATCAAATAGCCTTCATCCTTGACTTTAGC
>JAGLKG010000181.1 GCA_023141835.1 Maribacter sp.
CGCTCTTTGGTGGAATTCTCAGGCATTACCAATTCAATGTCCAATCCGTAAATCCCGGCAATCATTGCCAAGGCTATCCCAGTATTGCCACTTGTTGCTTCAATAAGTTTTGAATCTTTTGAAATTGTACCTCTTTCTAATCCGGATGTAATCATATTAAAGGCAGCGCGGTCCTTGACACTTCCTCCAGGATTGTGGCCCTCCAATTTGAAAAGAAGTTTAACTTTCGGGTTTTGATTCAATACTTTGGAAATGACCAAAGGGGTATTTCCTATTAAATCCAATATGCTTTTAGACATTGGTTATGGTTTTTATTTTTATTTCCGGTGTATGGAAAACTGTTGAATTAGGGGGTACAGATGTAGTGATCCAAGCATTGCCACCAATAACGCTATTGGCACCAATAATTGTTTTACCCCCCAATATAGTAGCGTTGGCGTATATGGTCACATTGTCCTCAATAGTGGGGTGTCTTTTGGTTTGCTGCAGCTCTTTGGTAACATAAAGTGCCCCTAAAGTAACTCCCTGATAGATTTTGACGTTATCCTTGATAATCGCTGATTCACCAATGACAACACCGGTTGCATGATCAATAAAGAACGATTTACCAATATGGGCACCAGGGTTGATGTCAACGCCTGTTCTGCTATGTGCATATTCCGTCATTAAACGGGGAACTAATGGAAAACCTTCTTTATAAAGCTCATGGGCAAGACGATAAATAGCTATGGCATAAAACCCCGGGTAGGCCATATAGACTTCTTCTATTGACATTGATGCTGGGTCGCAATCAACGATGGCCTCTGCATCAAGGTTGAGGCTCTCCAATACTTTTGGTAATGCTGTTAAGTACCTTTCCCAAATTTTACCACAAGGTTTGCCGGTTTCCCAGCATGCCATTTCAGTTAACTCACTAAAGTCATTCTCTAACTTTTTCAGGTTTATGTCAACAGGAGTGTCAATGTCAAAAAGGGTATAGAAAAGTCTATTGGTAAACAATTCTACCTTTTCCTTTAAGGCATACCTCAAATTGGGCTGCTTTTTGTTTTGCTTAATCTTTTCAATTATTGATTGGTAGTCCATATGCATCTTATTACATCTTCAAAATTAACTATATTTTTAAAAGGAGTTTATTCCATTTGGTTAACTTTAGCTTAAAATAACAGTAATTAAGTCGTATGCAGAACCCTGTGATTACCAAAGAAACATTTCTTTTTTTAAAGGAATTGGAAAAAAACAACAATAGGGAATGGTTTGCCGATAACAAACCAAAATTCAAAGCCATTGAGTCAGATATCAAAGCATTCTATACCGCTGCAATGGATAATTTGAAGCTCCATGATGAAATAGAAAAAATGAAAATATTCCGTATTTATAGGGATGTGCGTTTCTCCAAAGACAAAAGACCTTATAAAAGCCATTTTGGCGGCTCTTTTGCCAGAACAGGAGCCAAATTAAGGGGCGGTTATTACATGCACCTAAAACCTGGAGATAGCTTTATTGCCACGGGTTTTTGGGAGCCCAACAAGGAAGACCTTTTAAGAATTCGGAAGGAGTTGGAATTGGACGCTGATGAATTTCGTAAAGTAGTGGGAAATAAAAAACTCCAGGGTATTTGGGGCGATATTGTAGGCGATGAGGTTAAAACGGCGCCCAAAGGTTTTGATAAGGCGCATTTGAATATTGATTTGATAAAAAAGAAGCAATATATTTTTGTTAGAAAATTTTCGGATAAGCAAGTACTTTCCAGAGATTTTGCAAAATTGGTTGATGATTCCTTTCAGAGCATACGCCCGTATTTTGATTTAATGAGTGATATACTTACTACAAATTTAAATGGGGAATCACTACTGAACTAAAGTTTGAATTTCAAACAGCTGTACCTGGTCCTTTAACCGGGCTATTACCATATTCATCATGCGTTTATTCAAGGCCGATGAGTTTTGAATATATGTTTCGTATTCTTCCACCGTAAATTGGCCAATGACCATACCTTTTAGGGAGTTCCTGAACTTTATATCTTTCTGAATGGCATTTTCGATATAACCTAGTCGATTTTCAAGACCTAGTTCATAATATCTATTTTTATGTTTGGCAATATAATTTTGGAAGGCAACTACCAATAAGGTATTTTGTAGTTTTAGTATTGGCCTAAGGGTTCTGTTTTGAAACTGCTCATTAAAACTCATAAATGGCGTAACCTTTGCCGATGAAATTTGTGGACGAATTTGCAGAAGACTATGGGACCTATCACACATATCACAAAGTTTTATTAAAGGTAAAACATTAAACCATTGTCTTAATTTGGGGATTCTATAGTTTTTAACGAGGTTATGAACACTGTTTTTAATCCAAAAAACAGCGAAATGTGACCGGGTAAATTTTTAATGTCAATCTTTTATCAGTAATTTTTAGAACATGAAATTTGGATCTAAGAACTTGGATAGGGTGGTTCGTTTTGTGGAATATTGGCCCAAGCAATTTCCGTTGACCATAAAGTTTAGGCATACAGATTGGTGTACCGACGAAAAGATAACCCAAGAACTTTATCAATCACTCAAGGAAAACAACATTGCCAATGTATTGATTGATACTGCAGACAGAAGGGACTTAATGCATATGCGACTGACCAACAATGAGGCTTTTATTCGATATGTAGGGGCCAATCATGTTAGCGATTACTCCCGGATTGATGATTGGGTGGTCAAATTGTATGATTGGAAACAGGAAAGACTAAAAAAATCCATTTTTTTGTTCACCAGAACCTGGAATTGGAATCCCCTTTATTATCTGCCTAATTTATCCCAAAATTGAATAAACGATTGGTGTGTAATCTGCATATCCCCAAAACATTGGGAGATTTGGGCCAAAACTTTTTTAGGCTCCGAATGGATACCGGACATAGATAGATCCCATATTAGTTTTTTGACAGCTCAGCAGCAACTGCCTGTACTTCGTCCAGAACTCGTAATAGATTGCCTCCCCAAAGTTTTTCAATCTCTGTTTCTGAGTAACCTCTTTTAACAAGCTCGGCCGTAACATTCATAGTTTCAGAGGCATCGGACCAACCTTCGATTCCACCACCTCCATCAAAGTCTGAGCTAATACCAACATGGTCAATACCTATTAAATCTACCATGTAATCAATATGGTCCACCAAATCGGAGACATTGACTTTTTTCAAGGCATCAGGTTCATTGGTAGCCTTCAAGTAAGAACGAAAGGCAACGGTTTGTATCACTCCGCCATTTTCTTTGAGCAAATGCAACTGTTCATCATCCAAATTTCTACTATGGTCACACAAGGCCCTGGCTGATGAATGGGAGGCAATAATCGGGGCTTTGGATAGCTTGACTATCTGAATCATAGATTCCTTTGAGGGGTGTGATACATCTATCATTATCCCAAGTCTATTCATCTCATTCACAGCTTTTTTTCCTAGGTCACTTAAACCGTTATGTAACCATACTCCATCCTTTTCACCGGTGTTTGAATCACAAAATTGACTATGGCCATTATGGGATAGGGAAATGTATCTTGCCCCTAACTCATGGTATCTTTCAAAGTTCGAAAAGTCTTCACCCATAGGATATGCATTTTCCACACCGATCATAGCCACTTTTTTACCTGAGGCAATAATACGGCGCACATCGTCTGAGCTTAGGGCAAGTTCAATTTTATCCGGGGCTATTTCTTCACAA
>JAGLKG010000182.1 GCA_023141835.1 Maribacter sp.
CTTTGTATTCAATGAATCTTGACCAGTATAAACAATGAGCCAAGAAACATCAAGCCCGCCTTCTTCCATCTTTGGAATATTTACCTGTGTATCGAGTCGCTGGGTGTAATTGATAGTGTCAGTAAAATCGGTAACATTTATGTCGTTATGAGTGTCTATTGTAATGATTTTTTCATGAATTTTCGCAACCATTCCATTCTCGCTCCGCTCTGCTTTTTTCACTGTCGGAGCACATGAGAGCAGCACTAAAAAACCACATATGTATATTGAATATTTCATGTCAGAATTTTTACACACCTACAAATAAAGCAATTTGACAACAGAAAAAGCCTATCAGATAACAAATAATTGTATTAACAGTGATTAATGGAGAGCTTTAAACCATTGTATTGACATTTCTATAATCTAGCTGAACAGCAAAATATAAAGATGAACAAAGAAAAAAATACTAACCAAACCATTACCATCTTGAAAGCAAAAAAATTACTTACCCAATTGTCTAGTATAGAGACCATACTGAACGATTTTTCCTTTGAGGAATTAAGCTCAGGTGAAGCAGTACGTTTAAAAAAATCTTTTCAATCCTTTAAAATCAGTTTGGAAGAAAAGGTATTCCGACCCTCTGGCCAATCTAAGGAAACCATATCAATAGACTTGGAGGAGGAGCCCAAAAATCGCCAAATCCCGCTGGAAGCCAACATGTTGGTGGCCAAAGTAAGCCATGAAATTCGAACACCGTTAAATGGAATCATTGGGTTTACGGACTTATTAAAAGAAGAAGGACCTCTTACAGAACGGCAAACGGTACAGGTCAATGCCATTCAAATGGCATCGTACTCATTACTGGACATAATCAACGAATTATTGGAGTACTCTAAGCTTTCGGCAGGCCTTGAGCAATTTGAATCCGTGGATTTTAACTTTCACGGTGTAATCGGGGATGTATTGTATCTGTGCAAAACCCTGATAGCCAATAAAAAAGTGAAGATGGACGCGCATATTGACCCAAATATTCCAAAGGTATTGCAGGGTGACCCTTCTAAACTTTCTCAAGTATTATTGAACATCTTAGGTAATTCAATCAAGTTTATAGAAGAGGGGGATATTCATTTGAAGGTTAAGATAAAAGGGCGAAAAGATGGTGTCCTCTACTTAGAGTTCTCAATTACAGATACTGGAATCGGCATATCGGAAGATCAACAAAAGAACATTTTCGATTCTTTTAAGCAAGCTGAGCCCGACACTTTTGCCAAATATGGGGGATCTGGCCTTGGTCTGAGTATCGTAAAACAAATTATTGAGAAACAAGGAGGAAACATTACAGTAAAAAGCAAATTGGGAATGGGAACAACATTCAAATTTCTCCTTCCTTATGGTAAAGGTAATGACAAGAAAATGGTAAAAGCAAAAGAGAGTACCCTAAATCGAAAAGAAGGTTTAGAACAAGTTAAAGGCATTTGCATATTGGTCTTTGAAGACAACACACTAAACCAAAAGCTAATTGAGACAAGGCTTAAGAGCTGGGAATGTAAGACCTATATAACAGATAATGCCTTATATGGCCTTAATATTTTGGATAACCATAAGATTGATATTGTCTTAATGGATCTAAGAATGCCAGGAATGAACGGTTTTGAAGTCACAGAACGTATTCGACAAAGTAAGAATGTCCATGTCCGTAACATTCCCGTAATAGCCTTAACGGCAGATTTCACGATTCAGAATAAGGAACAATGTGAATTTCACGGAATCAATGATTATATTTTAAAACCTTATGCCGCAGAGGAGCTATTGTCAAAAATCGTAAAAAATAAAAAAAACGGGGGAAATTCCAAGACGATTTCAGCCATACAGGAAGAGCAAAAAATGACTCTTGAAGATAACAATTTGAAAATGGGCCTTTCATGCTTGCTAGAAGAGTGTATGGGGGAATTTGATGTATTGGAGAATCTGGTAACATTATACAAGCAAAATGCCCTTGAGTTTATCGGATCTGCGTATGTATCCTTGAAAAACAATGATTGGGAGCAATTGGCCTTTGCTGCCCACAAGATAAAATCAGGATTGGCCATGATGCAGTCTAACGGCCTATGTTCCATAGCGGTGCAAATTCAGAATTGCTGTAGAACCGGTGCCAATAAGGAACAAATAAATTCCTTGTACGAAAGTTTTTTGGAAGAATATCCGAAAGTCGAAAAAGGAATAGATATAGAATTGCAGAAATTGAGAGATACAAATGAATGATAAAAATTAATTGCAATGCGGAAAAAACTTTTGTTGGCAGAAGATGATGAATTGCTGGCCGCGTTATTGAGCTACCGTTTGGAAAAGGGAGGGTACGATGTTACCCTATGCCAAGATGGAAAACAGATGAAAGAGCATTTGACCTATGGCATCCCGGATATAATCGTTAGTGATATAATGATGCCTTATTTCTCAGGAATGGAACTTATAGGTTTTGTTCGAAGTGAATTGAAATCGAATGTTCCGATAATCATAATATCCTCTGCAGGAAACGAGGAAAATGTGTTAGATGCCTTTGAGTTGGGGGCGAATGATTTTATCTCGAAGCCAGTAAGTCCTTCAGAACTTATGGTTCGGGTAGCAAGGGAATTGAACAAGGCGTGATTTGAAGATACCGATACTTACATATAAAAGTCCAGTATTATTAGGTGCCCAAAAAATCCATTCGGATTTATTGTGGGACCTTTCCATTTTATTCACGGGTCTGGCCATTCTATACTTTGCAGCAGTTTTTTTCTTTAGGAATAGAATATCCTCTAAATCAGAACAAGTAAAGCAAAGAAAGAAAGAGTTGTCCCCAATGATCAGCGAATTTCTCTTTCATGAAGATGACGCCCCGAAAGAAGAGAAAAGCAATTACATAGACCTTAAGATTGAAATCAGACAATTACTCAAAAGTGATTTTAACCGTCAGGTCCTATCTGAAATACTTTTGGATTTACGGAAAGATGTTTCTGGCGAAGCCCAAAAACGACTAATGAAATTATACCAAGATCTTGGCCTTCATCAAGATGCGTTTGCCAAACTAAGGAGTTGGCGGTGGGAAGTGATTTCAAAGGGTATTTCGGAGTTGACACAAATGCAGGTGGAAGAATCATATAGTTTTATTAACAAATTCATAAATGACAAAAGGGGAACCATACGCAAACAAGCAGAAATTGCAATCGTAACCCTCAAAAAAGAGGGGATAGATTATTTTCTTGACACTACTATTTATCGAATATCCGAATGGCAACAATTGAAATTATTGGACGTCCTAAGAAATCAGGAAGATTTTGAACCATCAAGATTCAAAGCATGGCTGACCTCCAACAATAAGTTTGTTGTTCTTTTTGCCCTTAGGCTTATAAAATATTACAATCAAAATGACGCAATCCCTTCATTGATAGAATTGATAAAACATAAAAACAACCAAATAAAAGAAGAAGCCATTTCATGTATCAAAGAGTTTAATGTTGTTGAGGCATTAGAGACCTTAAAATTGGTTTTTTGGAAAAGCTCGGTCGATATTAAGATTTCGATTTTGGGAGCCATTGCCGTATTAGGAACAAAAGTTGATCTTGAGTTCTTAAGATTGATTGAGAACAAGGAATCGAACTTTTCGGTTAGAAGTAAAGCGATAAGCAGTATCAATGCCATTGTTCCAGGGAGCATAATGCCAAAAAAGGGAGTAGACCAAATAATAGGAAACCAGATTCCAGAAGATATAGTCCAAGAACCAATTTCGGATACAGATGAAGATATGAATGAGCCTTCTGCAACGAAAACGGTACTACATTCAATTGATACATTGAAAACTGAACAGCGTGTAGATAAACTTATAGAAGCCCCTAAAAATGAAGAAATGGAAGAGGATAATGAAAAGTTGAATATCAAAACCAATATAGATGAGATAGCTTCAATTAGTTTAGATTTTCTACCTATTGTAATAGACGAGATTGAAGAAAAAATTTTAAAAACAAAATCCTCTTCGGTTACAACCGAGTTAAATGAGAAGGATATTTCCGAAATCACTGTGGTTTTTGAAGAGGTAGTGGCACCATTTCTTGAAGATTCTTTTTTATCTTTTGAAAACACAAATGAAGAACAATCATCATTGGATGAACTTAGTGAAGGGGAGATTGCTTTTATACCTATAGTAATTGAGGATGTGACTGATTCAGAAAAAGAAGCGTTGTTCCATGAAGAAGCACTGGCCAATGAACAGGAAATTGCACTACGGCTCGAAGAGTGCATTGAAGAAGAAATCAATATGATCGGCCTAGAACCTTACATCGATACTGATGTTGAAACTTTCAGCCAATTGCACTCTTCGCCATTTAAAGAAGAATGGATTGTGGAAAAAAAACAAGACCTTTTTAATGAGACAAAGGAAGCGGAAGCCTTAAATCTTGAGGTGGTCTATGACGAGGTCAAAATTGATGCTCCAAACAAAGAAGAAGGTTCGGTTTCTGATCAATTTTTGGAATTTCCATTTGAAGAGACCTTTAATGAAGAATACAATGAATTGGATAAACCGCCTTTAGAAACCTCAGAAAAGCCTTCTAAAAATGTGGTAGATAAAAATTTCGAAATTGAAGCCATACTTCAGAAACTTCCTGAACCCAAGTACTATGATGGGGAAACGATTATGACAATGCGTCTATTGGATGATATCGAAGCCCTTGGTGACCAGCGTGAGATCCCGGTTTTAAAAGAGTTATTGCTGGAAGCCAAGACAACTAGTATCATTGATAGAATCAATGAAATAATGGAGGCCTTTGCGCTCGAAATACCAACCCAACCTTCTCAAAAGGAAATAGAGCCCTTAAGTGTAGAATTTAAACCTTTTAGTGTATTTGAAGATTTATTTCGTACATGTGATACTGAAGCCAAGTTAATCCTGATGGATGAAATCATTGATATTGGTGATGAGAAAGAAGTTGAATTTTTGAAAAGCCTACTAGAGGATCCTGAAATAAGAATACGTGAGAAGGCCGAACCGATACTTGAGGCGTTACAAAACAGACTATTTCATGAAAGTCTATTATTTGAGCCCTCTCTGGCATTTATAGATGATTCTCGGGGTCAAGATATTACGGAAAAGTATGAGGATTCTTTTCTGAGCCAATTGTTATCGTTTCCTAATAAAATTATCGAAAAGTTAAATGGATAGTGAAGTTTTCAATATCATTTTAGAGTACATAAACATTGTTTTTTTTGTGTTTACGATTGTTCTTTTCGTCATGTTCATTTTTATGGGTTATTTATCAACGCGAAACTCTTTGCATTATAGAAATAAAAATAGTTTTGGCGACCTCTCTAAGATTATGGCATCGCCTTTAGCGCCAAGTATTACAATAATAGCACCAGCTTATAATGAAGGAATGACCATAGTCGAAAACATTCGCTCCCTGATGTCTTTGCGATATGTGAACTACGAGGTTATGGTGGTGAATGATGGTAGCGAGGATGACACTTTAGAAAAGATGATAAATGCCTATGATTTGGTACGAATTGAGCAGGAAATTGACCCGAACTGGGGTCATAAACCCATCCGTGGAATTTATAAATCACCACATAAGGCCTTCTCTAAACTTACTGTGATAGATAAGGAAAATGGTGGGAAATCGGACGCATTGAATACAGGAATGGCACTTTCAACAAACAAGTATGTCGGATGTATAGATGTAGACTGTCTTTTATTACCCGATGCACTGCTTCACGTAGTGAAATCGTTTTTTCAGAGATCAGAGAAACGCGTAATTGCTGTAGGAGGGGTAATTAGGGTAGCCAATTCCTGTGTGATTTCAGGAGGGCAATTGGAAGAAATACGTCTACCTGAAAATTGGTTGGCACGTTTTCAATTGTTAGAATATACCAGATCATTTATACTGGGTAGAATGGCATGGGGAAGAATAGACAGTCTTCTGATAATTTCCGGGGCTTTTGGATTCTTTGATCGAGAGATTGCTTTGGCGGTAGGTGGCTATGATACCAATACCGTAGGAGAGGACATGGAAATCGTCTTTAAAATGAGACGTTTTATGCACGAACAAAAATTGCCATATACAGTTGAATATATTCCTGATTCCTTATGTTGGACAGAGGTCCCCGAAGACCTAGGAATCTTTGTAAATCAAAGAGACCGTTGGGCTAGGGGAAATTTAGAGACCCTTTTTAAGCATAAGGACATGTTTTTCAACTCAAAATTTGGAAGACTTGGTCTTCTCAGCTATCCCTATTGGTTTTTTTATGAATGGCTGGCTCCCTTATTGGAGTTTTTTGGTTTTTTCACCGTCATATTGTTTTTCTATTTGGGAATTTTGAAATTGGACTTTTTTATTGCAATAACGGCCACAGTCTATATGTTCTCAATCATGTTCTCTTTTTATGCCATTCTTTGGGATGTATACTCGTATAATGAATACAAACGAACCAAAGATATTTTGATTTTGATGCTCTGCGCCATCATAGAGCCTATATTATTCCATCCCATTGTGATATGGTCTTCGGTTAGGGGTAATCTAAAAAAATTGTTTAGAATAAATTCAGGCTGGGGTTCCCAAGTCAGAAAGGGTTTTGCCAAAGCAACTTAATAACAGTGGTATGAATACAAG
Source organism: Maribacter sp. (assembly GCA_023141835.1). Classification (GTDB taxonomy): domain Bacteria; phylum Bacteroidota; class Bacteroidia; order Flavobacteriales; family Flavobacteriaceae; genus Maribacter_A. Next base: position 6,624 of record JAGLKG010000182.1, read on the forward strand.
TAAATTAGACAGATACTCGCTAAAGCACTATACCAGATTGATGATTTCTTTCTTTGGGTGCCTTTTTGTATTGTCTATATTTCAATTTACCGTTCTGTATTTCAAAGGTGTGGTAGACAGTGTTATTAGCACTAGCTTTATGATTGCTATCGTTCATCACATTGGTTTTACATCGATTGTCGGTGTTATTCTCACCTTTCCTTTTAATTTTTGGGAGAATTTAAGACCCAAATATGGCTTTAACATCATTTTTGGGACGTTGACCCTGCTACTGATAATTGAAGCAATGCTCATAAGTTACTATTGTACAGCACTTGTACCTCTTGGCTCAGATCTTTTGGGGTATAGTTTTTCCGATATAAAGATGACCATATCCAATTCGGGGGGACTGTCCACATTCCTGTATGTATTGGGAGGTGTTTCGGTCATTATAGGACTGTTTTTTGGACTGTATAGAATTACCTCGAAGTTCTATCATAAAATCAGTGGAATGTATCCGTTTACGATTGTACTCTTCAGCCTGTTTATTGCCACTCTCTTTACGGAAGGGAAACCCATTAACCAGAACAAGACACAGTATTTGGCAATTAACCTTTATACAAGTTCAACCGAGGATCATTCGTATACTGCGGATGTCGAATATCCGTTAATCAAGAGACCAGAAATAGAGAATGTATTGGGCAATTATTTTGAATTGAAAGACAAAAAACCGAACATCGTCTTTGTCATGGTCGAGGGGCTAGGCAGGGATTTTGTTGGTGAAGGAGCAGAATATGGGGGATTTACGCCCTTTCTGGATGGCCTTACCACGAAGTCTTTGTATTGGGAGAACTGCTTTAGTAACACTGGTAGAACCTTTGGAGTATTGCCTTCCTTAATTGGGTCATTACCCTTTGGCAAAAGCGGTTTTATGGAACTTGAAAAATATCCTAGCAAGCTAACTCTGTTCAGTATATTAAAAAACAATGGGTACCACACTTCGTACTATCAAGGCACCAATAGCTCTTTTGACAATATAGATAGATTTCTACTCAGTGAGAATGTCGATTTTGTCCTGGAAAAATCAGGTTTCGGGAATAAGTATGAAATGCAGGCCGAAGATGCAGCGGGTTCTTCCTGGGGATATCCAGATAAAGAGTTGTTCAAGAAGAGTTTGAGTTTTCCAAGGGATAGTGATCAGCCTAGAATGGAGGTATACATGACCATTAGCACCCATGAACCTTTCATACCTCCACAGCAGGATGAATATGAGAAAAAAGTGGAGCAGATTGTATCAAAAGGATCATATGAAGGGAAAATTAAAAAAGTAATCCAAAAAAATGACAACGTATTTGCCACCTTATTATACACAGATGATGCACTGAAATATTTTTTTGAGGAATATAAAAAGCAACCCAATTATGACAACACCATTTTTATTGTCACAGGCGACCATAGACTGATTCCAATACCGCAAAGGAACAATTTAAGCCGTTTTCATGTGCCTTTGATTATCTATAGCCCCATGCTTAAGTCTTCAAGAAAAATGAGTTCGGTATCCTCCCATTTTGATGTTACACCTACTTTATTGGCCTTGTTGAATAAGTCGTATGAACTTAAAATGCCCAAAAAAGTGGCTTGGATGGGAGCTGCCCTTGATATGGAGACCAAATTCAGGTCCCTCAAGGACATACCTCTAATGCGAAATAAAAACGAACTCAAGGAATACGTTAGCGGTGAATTGTTATTTACCGATGGTGAGGTTATGGAGCTTGATGAAAATATGGATTTGAGCACCTCTTTTGGGGGCGGGTCAAAATTGGAAAAGAAGCTTGATGACTTTAAATCAATGAATGCCTATGTAACGATGAACGACAAGATCATTCCTGACAGCTTGGCCATTTTTGCCGTTCGAAAAGAGAAATTCAAGCAAAGCGAAATTGTTTGGATAAACAGTGTCTATAACGGCCAAGATTCAGATAAAGGATACTTTACGGCCAGGGACTTGGCCTTTGACAAAAAATATGAAAAGGCACTTTTATTATGTAGATACAACTTATCAGAATCACCTAGCCATATCGACACCAAAATATTAATGGGAAGAATCAATGTTTGGCAAGGAAATTACAAAGAGTCCATTAAAATTTTAAAGGAATGTATCAAAATGAATCCGAATTACATTGATTCATATTCAGCCTTATTCGACGTTTATTTTTGGTCCGAAAGGTGGCGAGAGGCCTTAGAACTGATCAAGATAGTAGAACAGAACAGCTCAAGTGTCAATGAGATTTCTGATAAGATTATGAGAGCTCGTAGGCAAGCACATAAAAAGCAGACGGCCTCATTGATCAAAAAGACTAGAAAACAACAAGCGCAGATCGCTATAGCCTCCTTGGAACAATAACAATAATGTCGCAGAAACGTACATATACTTTCTTCTTTTTTGCATTACTCTCTATATGGGTGAAGTGCCAGGATGTGGCATATAACGATTCCAATGAAACTTTGTATACAGAGGCTCAAAATCTTGCTTTTGGAGGCGACCATAAAGCCGCCAAGGAAATGCTTGTTCGGGTGCTTTCCGAAAATCCGGATAATTTTGAGGCCCGTTCCTTATTGGCGAGCACCTATAGTTGGACCGGTCAGTATGCAAAGGCTAGGGACGAGTTCAACAAGATAACATCTATAGAACGAAATAGTAAAGATGTTTGGATTTCCGCTATCAAGAACGAGCTCTATACAAAGAATCCTGCAACCGCGTTGGGGCTAGCGAATAAGGCCCTGTTTTACCTAAAGAGTGATTCAGAAGTTGAACGTTTAAGAGAAATTTCCTTGAAACGTATCAAGAATAGAAAATATCCTGAACTGGGATGGTATAATAAGAAGGCATCTCTAAAAACCACAAAAGCTTTACTGGCAAAACCAAACAAGGAAACAAGCCCTAAAGAAAAAGAGATTTCTGAAACGAAACCTTCAGTTAAGATCATACCTAAAAAGCCGGCAGAAAAGGACGTATTCAACAATAGGATAGCTTTGAACAACTCTTTCACCGTTTTTGACCAGCGCTATGACCCTATGGTATATTCCAGTATTTCTTTTAAGCGCCAAACAGCTGCGGGGAGTATTATTCCACGAATCAATTACAGTAATCGTCTAGGGAAGCATGGTTTGCAGTATGACCTGGATTTTTATCCGAAATTTTCCAAACGATTTTATGCTTACATAAATTATGGGTATTCAAATGCCTCTATCTATCCCAATCACAAGCTGGGGGGAGACCTTTATGTTAATTTGCCGGGAGCCTTTGAATTCTCGGCCGGGGGTCGTTATATTAGTTTTGAGACCAAAAATGTCTCTGTAATCACTAATTCCTTGGGGCATTACAGGGGCAATTACTATTTTTCTTTAAGATCTTATATTACTCCAAGACCCGATAAGTTAACTCGGGTTTCCGGTAATATTCTGGTGCGGAAGTATTTAAAGGATGCCGAAAACTATATTGGAGTCAATTTTGGCATGGGTTATTCACCCGAACTGCGACAATTAACCTCGGGAAACGAACTATTGGCAGAGACCTTTCTGTATGTAGAGTCACAGCGTTTGAGTGTTGAATATCAATTTACCGGTAGAAAGAACCCTAATATTTATAAGGTCAATATGGGTGCAAGACGACAAGAATTAGCATTCGCTTCTGGTAACTTCTTTTGGGGGATATCAGCTGGACTCACATATCAATCAAAGTTCTAAGATTTAACACTAATTAATTACGCAGGTCAAAAAAGACGAACAGTACTAAGTAGGGTGGCAAAGGGATTGCAAATTGTCCCGTATTGGGCTGAACCAGATTGATTTACAGCTTATTTTGATGGTGACCCGGTACGTTAGTCAAAAACCCATTTATCGGCATACATGCCGTAAACAAGTCCAATTTCGTTATCCTGAACGTATTTTTCATCCTTACCAGGGTCAAAATTTACGTTGTAAACATAGACTCTAATACCTTGTTCTTTTAACTGCGATAGCAATTTGGTTTGGCTTGCAATGATTCTGCGTGAAAGGGCTACATACTTAACATTATTAGTTTCCAAATAGTTTAGTTTGTCTCCAATCAAACGCATCAGGGGCTCTTGGGAAATCATGGCTTTAACACCTTTTTTTGAGGCCTCTTCGACGGCCATGACGCTAAAAAGTTCCATGATCAGCCTGTCCTTATCTACAAATTGGTCGGCAAAAGAAATGGGGTCATTTATCTTATCTGTTACTAGTGTGGCATCGGGATGTGCAGAGAACCAATCATTTATACCCTTTAAGTCAAGGGTCGTGTAGTCTCCATAGATCTTATGCTTTATAAATTCCGAATGGCTGGGTGGAAGTGCTCCATCGTAATCGGTAAATCTTGCCCACATATCCCAATCATGAGCAGCTACAAGCTTTCCATCGGAGGTCTCAATAATGT
>JAGLKG010000183.1 GCA_023141835.1 Maribacter sp.
CTTCCAAAACCACATAATAACCATTTCCGTATGGTACGTTAAAGTTGGTGGTAGAGGAGTGGGGCGAATTCGCCGCACCATTAAAACAATTTGTCGGGTCACAAACGGTACCCAATAAATTATTCGATGAGTCGTAGAGCATCACCCTGTTCTCACTGGACCAGTTGGGCCAATTGACTTCAACTGTTACTGTTGCTTGCCCAGATACGGCAAAACCTATCAAAAGAAAAGAAACCAAGGACAATAACTTGGTGCTGCGTAATAAAATCATGGTTAATGGTGTTTAGCATATCAAAATTTGTAAACTGCTGTGCATCATACTAATAAATGTTGTGTGTCAAGAGAGTTTATGAGGTCTGCCAAGAGGATATTGTTGAATGAAAGTTCAATATGCCCTTTGAAAATTGAAATATGGTTGCCTCGGAATGCCTAGGTAGAGCCTAATTACGAGTAAACTACGGCAGTTTTGCAAAGAGAGAATTCGGCTTGAAAGAATATTTGTATAATATAATTCCCAAACAGATGAAGTAAATCAGTTTAATAAAAATACAGTTTTGTCTAAGTATTTCAATTTTAAATCAATGGGCACATCAGCTTTAAATGCAAGTATCGATGTTTTACTGTTACCAACGGTTCCGTAAAATGAACGTTTTATTGGACTTAAGAAAATCCTGATTCCATTTACTTTAAGCGGTTAAATGTACAATTGTGAACAAAGCTTATCGTAGCTAGCCGCACCTCCAGCACTTATCCTTTCTTTCATTCTGCAAGCTACATTCAATCAAAAATAAGAGCTTCCAGTTCCGCACTATACAGGTTGTGATTGTTGAGCCTTGTACCATTCTATTAACGAAATAATACACCCGTATTTCACCCCTTGCTAATTTCCGTCAAAGCTTTTGCGATTAGTTTTTTGGAATCATCACCAATACCGGAATTCTTGGCATAAATTTCCCAATCGGCAATAGCACTTTTTACTTCACCAATAATAGTTTCAGGGTATTTTACTTCAAAGGTATTTGCCAATTCCAACAAATGTTGCTGCCCAGGAGATTTACTTTCCCCCGCAACCATAGTACTGTGCATACCGTGCGATGAATTTGATAAGATAAGTTCATAGGCCGGGGCCAATCTGGTTAAAACGTTACTATTTAAGAGGTGTTTTTTATGATAGTCAATTATTCTCTTTTTTTATCTCTATTTGAGGTAAAAGTTTAAATAAGTTATTTTTATGCTAGTTTTTAAAATGGGTACCGACTAAGCTTGGAACAGCTCAATATGTAATTCATTTAAAGCATGCCTAGAAGAAAAGAGTATAATCGTCAAAAAGTCCTCGAAAAGGCAACCTATCTTTTTTGGGAAAAGGGCTATAAGTCTACTTCTATGACTGATATTGTTGAGGTGACTAAGTTGAATTCGGCAAGCTTATATAAAGAATTTGGTGGAAAAGACGGGCTATTTGAGGCAGCTCTACAATACTATTCTACACATATAATCTCCACGATTGTCAATAGATTAATAGATGACCCTAATATTAAGGGTATTAAAAATTTCCTAGAAGGTATAGTTAATTTAGCTGAGTCTAAAGGATATATGGGTTGTCTTGTTATGAACCATCTTACCATAAAAGATGAATTAACTCAAAAAGCAAACCAGCAAATCCAATGCTTGTGCTTAAAGCGTTTTAAAATTACTTATTGCACTACTATCTGTCAATGACTTACATCATTTAGAAAAAAGTTTTGTAGGTGGTGATACCTTGGACAAGTACAGTAATGTCCTTTTTCAAATGGCATGTAATACTATTTTATACTATTATAGTGTGTTCAATTATACTATGGGATGTAAAGGGGCATATTCATTGAGAAGCTTCATATCCGTAGTATCAAGGTAATCCTTTATATCATAGAGTTTCTTTAGGTCTTCCTGGAATTGGTTCGAGAATAACACAGCAGGGGAAGCAAAATTAGAAATCCAGTCTATTCATTTAGGTTGGATTTTTTGGTTTAGAATTTGGTACATAAAAATTCTGTATCTTTAAAAAGTGACCAACTAAATATTAAAATTATGAATTCATTTGAAAACGCTAAATCATTTTTTCACAACTGCGAATCCTGCAATGGCTGGGACGCCTGTAAAGACTTTGTGGCTGGAGAAGGCAAATTTTCAGCACAGTCAGAACCATTAGCTGAATTAACTACAATTAGGGAATATGTCGACATGTGGGCTGGAATGGGAGGCGTTACTCTTAAAGGAGGAAGCTATGAAATAAACGCATCTGCTTTTAATGAAGAAACTAACGTTGCAATCTTTTTTGCTACATACACAGGTTCACATACAGGTGAAGGTGGACCAATACCACCAACGAATAAAACAACTATATCCGAGTATGTCTATATACTTACAATGAATGATGAAGGTAAGGTCGAACGAGTTAATAAAGTATGGAACTCTACTTGGGTGATGCGTGAGCTTGGTTGGATGGAATAGTTAAAACAGTACTTAAAATCTTATTATTAAATGCCACCTAATGGTGGCTTTTTTATGCAACTTATCTAAGTAATAATTGCACTTACTTCTCACTTTACAAATATATCACGTACCTTTTTGAGTATTTTAAGGTCATCGTGAAATGATTTGTTTTAATATGCGCCATTATGATACTTTCATGAATAAAACGTAAAACGATACACATTAATCACTAATTTGGGTTGTGTAAAAATCAGTATATGAATAGATAATGTTCAACTATACATTTACTTTTTTAATGAGATCAAAAATCAAAATGCGATTATGAAAAAATACCTTTTATTTGGAATATTTTTGCTACTGGTTCAGCTTGTAATTTGTCAAAACGGCTCTGATTCCCCTACCATTGCTATTCCAGAAAGTCATGGGTTTTCCTCAAAGCGTTTAAACGTGCTCACTGAGGGTGTTGCAAGAATTCTCAAGGAACGAAAAACGTCTGGTGCAGTAGTTGCGGTAATCAAAGATGGTGTATTGATCTATGAAAATACTTTTGGGTATCAGGACATGGTAAAAAAAATACCGATGTCAAAAAATTCGATTTTTAGAATTTACTCCATGACAAAACCCATTACATCGGCGGCAACAATGATACTTTGGGAAAAAGGGTATTTTAAGTTAAACGATCCGGTACACCTATACCTTCCTGAATTTAAGGACATGAAGGTTGCTCTAGAAAATAGATCAGGTACAGAAATAATCGATAATGTTGCTATGCATCACCCTATCACCATTCAAGATTTACTTAGGCATACTTCGGGGTTGACCTATGGTTTTTTTGGCAAACAAACGGCGATTAGAAAAACATGGAATGCAGCACAGATATCGGCCCGGAATATGTCAGGAGCGGAATTTATCACCAATATATCCTCATTGCCTTTAATTGGTCAACCTGGCCAACGGTGGGAATATAGTTTTTCAACTGATGTTCTGGGGCGACTAATTGAAGTCGTCTCACATCAAAAACTAGGCGACTTTTTCAAAGAGAACATCTTTGACCCATTAAATATGACCGACACCAACTTTTTTGTCCCTCGAGAAAAATTGAACCGAGCTGCACAGGGGTTCGATTATAAGACATCGAATTATCCAACAAATCTTTTTGATGTCTCTAAAAAACCCAAAATGGATTCAGGGGGAGGAGGGCTATGTTCAACGATTTCTGATTATGCCATTTTTTCACAAATGTTACTGAACAAAGGCAAGTATAGAGGAGTTCGGATTTTAGGGACCAAAACAGTGGAACTAATGACCGCCAACCATGTTGCTCCCGATGTGAACAAGGGTGATTTGTACCTTCCCGGGGATGGGTACGGCTTTGGGCTTGGTTTTGCCGTACGGCTTGAGACAGGTTTGTCCGCTTTTGCAGGTTCCAAAGGGGATTACCGATGGGGAGGTCTGGCCGGCACAGGATTTTGGATCGACCCAGAGGAAAATCTCATTTGCCTTTTTATGATTCAAGACATAGGGTCATCTGGTTATTTAAGAGACCGCTTTAAAGCACTTGTTTATCAAGCAATAGGTCAATAATTGTACTGTTGTTGATGGTGACAATGCTGTAAATGTTTTGGATGAAGGAATCAATTATATCATGACGGGAGTAAATTTTCAAGGAAAACCAACTGGCCCTGAAATTATGAAAGCAATGGAAAAAAAGAATTATTAATAATCGTTGCGAAACTAATAAATATACTCAAAAATCTTCGCTTAAATTGACAAGAACAGACTTTGCAAAGCAAAGGCGGTTACTACTTTATCAACGAATTCCTTAGCGGTCCTATCCTGTTGTGCTGGAAGTGTAGAAGTTATTTCGAGGAGCTTGGGGAAGAGACAGATCAAAAAACTATTGGGGAGTGGATTCAATGGCTTGCTGAACGTATAACAGATTTCGGAAACATAACAAAGCATTGCCAGCCCATATTGTTTACAGCAATTGGACACCTCCCAGTTAATACATGAAGACACTTATTTGTTTTTAGATGAGTTCATTATATAATTTCACCTTTTAGAACTAAGAATTTCATAATCATCTAATTTTTCAAGTGAATTATTTTGACCAATAATTTTTTGATTTTTTGATGTTCTATAATCTACCCAAATTTTATGCAGTCTAAAAATTGTCCTGTAATAGTCGCCATAGGAAGCCAATTCTGATTCTTGGACATATTCATGATGTACCAGACTAAAGAAAGTATATCCAAAACTAGTATTGACCGTATCAAATGATATTACATTTTTATCTAACAGATAGTAGATGGACTCATAGAATCCAAGTAAACTGACTATCTTATCTTTGTCTTTCTTGTTGAGGTTTTTATCTCTTATTTCATAAGGATTGATTTTACTAAAAAGCTGACTATGACTCCTAAATTGCTCAAAAATTTCTACAATAAATTGCGCATCATTTATTTCCTTGTTTTTCTTTAGTTGATACCAAATTGCAACAAGACCAATTATGGCTGCTACCCCACCTAAAATGGTAAAAAGTTGCCCCAAATAATTTATGTCTATCAACATTGAAGTTCTATTTTAGTGTTTCTTAGGAATTATTCTTCAGAACATTTGTTTTAGTTATACCACATATGCTAACAACTAATGTATGAATTAATACCTCAAATCCTATAATATCCATTTGAGAGTATTCAAATGTGTCCAAGAATAAAACAGCAAAGAGAGCGAAAACCAAAACCGACCTAGTTAACTGGGTCGGTTTTTTTTGTCTTGATCCAAAGGGGCTATCAAACTGTCTTAATTCTTTGGTTATTTCTTTGAATGGCCAGACCTAAATTTTAAACCCTATTTGATAGTGCATGTTCCACTACTTGATATGTCTTTTCATAACTGTTCTTCAATATGGTGGCCGCATCCATTGTTGCCCAATATTCCTTATTGAAAAGCTCAACGGAAAGACCTCCCCTAAAACCAGCATCATATAGTTTAGGAATGACCTCATCGAAAGGACAAATACCATCCCCGGGAAATATTCTATGCGAATCATTTAATAATTCACGCGAAGGACTTGCTGGGTAATCGTTCATATGTATGACCGGTAATTTTTTGCCATTAAGGCAATCAAAAGTAGGCCAGTGGTTTCCTCCTCGATAAACATGGTAAAAATCAAATAGCATAGTGGCTTTGGGGTGTCCTGTCGAGATGGCGATATGTGCACAATCGGACACCTTATGTAATGCACCGGTACCCCAAATCTCTATAATTGGGGTAACGCCTGTTTCATCACCCAGCTTAAGAATGGCATCGAACCTCTGGGCATAATCATCGTATTTATTTCGATCTAAAGATGCTATTCCCTGTACAGGAGCAGCTATAAATTTACCACCTAACTCAGAAGTGATGATCATTTCCTCACGAAGTTGATCAATTGCTTTTTTTCTTTCATTCGGGTCATCACTGCACCATTTAGAGAAGCCAATTATATTCTCTAAAGTCAGTTGACGAGTCTCTAGTTTTTCTTTTAAGTGTTTACTACTACCACCATTTTTCAAATATGACTTTATATCGCTCATCCACAATTCTATGCCATCAAAACCTGCATCGGCTACCATATCAATTTGTACGTCAACATCCAATTTGTAATGTAATAATGTCGAGGTATTCAAACTTATTCTAAAGGGCAATTTTTTCTTTAGGGGTATAGTTTTTTTGAGGGAGTGATTATCTTTGTCCGTTTTAAAGGCATATCCACTTAATGCTGCCACAGAGGCCATAAGTCCGGTGCCAATTGCTTTTCTTCTTGAAACTTTATTTTGGGTCATTGTATGGGTTTTTATAGTTGAGACTTTTATTTTTTTGACAGGGTTTATGATTAAGGTTAAAGCTATCAAAAATTTTGCTGCCTTATGAATTATTGGAATAGAAAGTTTCTACCCAGAGATTATTGATTGGGCGTCATCCTTTTAGGCAGTTGGCCTACCTATGTTTCTTTACCAACAGATGGGTTGTAAAAAGCACATTGCTTATCTTTAGCCAACAGCCCTACGGAATAAAACCTTTTAAAGGCCTTTTTTTTCGGCAAACTAACTTTAAACCAACACTTTAACATGTTTAAAAAATCACAGCTCTTCCCATTGACCATAGGCATTTTGATCTTCACCTTGGCTTCCTGTGGGGAATCCAAAGAAAAGGAGGTCCAAAAGACATCCCAACGTCCCAACATCCTATTTATCATGTCTGATGATCATGCGTATCAGGCCATCTCTGCCTACTCGGACAAGTTGATCCAAACGCCCAATATAGATCGTATAGCCAAAGAAGGGATTCTGTTTAGCAATGC
>JAGLKG010000184.1 GCA_023141835.1 Maribacter sp.
GTTTGATTTAATTGAAATATGTTAAACCGAATTCCTTGCTGAGCTTTTACATCACCTTCAATCGTGATATCACTCATCTGCCAAATCCTATCCCAGGTCCTCTTTTGCATTTCCAATAATGCATCAAAGCCAAAATCAACAGCTTTTTGTAAAGCTACATTGGCCGCATGCATCAATTCCCCCGATACATGGTTTCTTGAAACAGTGTATCCTCCAAATTTAATCAGGGACAAGGTCTCCCCCTGCTTAATGCTTTGCAAATATTCATGACCGATCCAGTTCTCCTTTTCGGTCTCTGAAGGTCTCTTCCCAACATTTTTCCCCTGATAATAAAGTTGGGTCTCCATGAACGTACAAGTCTCGAAATTGGTCTTCATGGTGTGGGCCTCAATATAAGCTCTATTTTCGTTTGAAGAAACCGAGGTAGTATCCCAAAACTTATCGTCCCAGTTGCTATCCTCATTTGTGATTCCGCTATCCAAATAGGGCGTAAACTTGATTTCCCCATCGGCATTGATCAGGGTAACCTCATATTTAATGGCTCCTATTTCATCCAAATCAAGGCTTAAGAATCGCGTGGCTTTTACCGCTATAACAATATCATTGGATAGGGTTGCCTTAAAGCTGCGCTGATACCAACCTTCTTGCATGTTCAGCTCTCTTCTGAAATTTTCAACGTTCTTACAAGCGAACAAATCGAGTGCCACACCATTGATCATTACATTGATTCCTATCCAATTGGGGGCATTGAGTACTTTTGCAAAATATTCAGGATACCCATTTTTCCACCAACCTACACGCGTTTTATCAGGATAATAAACCCCTGCGATATAGCTGCCTTGAAAAGTAGGTCCGGAATAGGCCTCTTCAAAATTGGCACGTTGCCCCATGGCCCCATTTCCAATACTGAAAAGGCTTTCGGAAGATTTTACCATTTCTTGGTCGAACCCTTCTTCAATGATCGACCAATCGTTTTCTTTTATATAATCTTGATTCATTTATACTCCAACTAATTCTTTAATAAATTCTAAATCGATCTCCGTAAAATCCCTAAAATTAAAATCGGCCTCTGAAAGTACATCGGCATCCCCAATGCCTATGCTCGTCATCTTTGCATTATTTGCAGCCCCAATACCCGCAACTGCATCTTCAAAGACAATGCAGCATTCTGGTTCAACATTCATTTTTTGGGCGGCAATCAAAAATACTTCGGGATTTGGTTTTGCCTCGGTCACACTATTGCCGTCAACTATAAAATCAAAGTAAGGCAATAGCTTTACCTTCTCCAAAATAGGCCTAGCATTTTTGCTTGCGGAACCAAGGGCAATGGGAATGTTTTGATTTTCAAGGAATTTCAGGATTTTGGACACATCGGGCAAAATTTCAGATGCATCCATTGCATCAATATAAGCTAAATAATCTAAATTCTTTTCAACCATCCATGTATCAAATTGTTCTTGGCTGGCTTCAATTGCCCCGATATCCAATAAAATTTCCAAACATCGCTTTCTACTAACCCCTTTAAACAGCTCGTTTTGTTCTTCAGTAAATTCAAAACCCAAATCATTCGCCAATTTTTTCCAGGCGCGATAATGATATTTGGCAGTATCAACAATTACACCATCCAAATCGAAAATAAATCCAACTTTTTGCATTAATATAGTCCTTAAATTAATTGATTGTGGAACCCCTTTCTATAATTGTGGATTCAATGATTTTTGTCTGGTAAGTTTCCTCCTCCTCATCGTCGCTTACATACTCTACTTTTTCTATAAGCATTTTTGCAGCTACTTCGCCCATTTCAACACCATGTTGGGCCATAGCCGTTAAACCTGGATTGGCATATTTTGAAAGAATACCGTCTGTAAAACCAATAAAACTGATATCCTCAGGAATTCTTATCCCTTTTTTCTGGACAAGGTTCATACAATGAATCGCAAATATCTCATTCACACATAAAACAGCATCTATCTCATTGGAATTAAAAAATTCATGGATGGCATTTTCATCAACCTCCATATTGGGTAATTTCAAAATGCGATGCTCATCGATTTCTATGTCAGCATTCGCCAAGGCTTCACGATATCCTGCCTCCCTAGCGTTACTAACACTGAAATAGTTCTCCGTCGTCACTAATGCAATCTTTTTTCTGCCGTTCTTAATGAATTTTTGAACCGCCTTAATTGCCCCTTCCCTATCATCAATCAAGACCTTATCACAATTTATCTCCTTAGTCGTACGATCAAAGAGAACAATAGGGATTCCTTGCTCTGTTATTTCCTTCAAGTGGTTAAAGTCATTCTTCCGTTGTGTACCGGCAGACAAGGACATAATAAAGCCATCGACACTGCCATTGGCCAACATTTCCATATTTATCACCTCCTTGTCAAAGGATTCATCAGAAACGCAGACTATAACATTATAACCAAGTTTGTTGGCATATTGTTCAATACCCCGAAACACGGTGGTAAAAAAATGATGCACTATGTCTGGGATGATCACCCCAATGTTTTTTGTTCGTTTGTTCTTTAAACTTATAGCAACATTATTGGGTTTATAGTTATGGAGTTTAGCAAAAGCCTGAACTTTTTCCTTCGTGTCAGTGCTTATTTCCTCGCTATTTTTTAGCGCCTTGGATACCGTCGAAATCGAAACTTCTAATTCTTTGGCAATTTGCTTAAGTGTTATTTTTTTTTTCAAATTCCTGATTTGATTTCGTGGCGGGATAATTTAATACAAATAAAAACGACTTACAATTTAAGTTGTAAAAGCAAAAATACAACACATAAAAAATAAATTCTTATATTTAAAGGATATATTAAATACCCCCCCATTAACGAACATACATTTAGAATTATCTAATATACAAAGCAATATGTTGTTGATTTCATATAAATAGTACGCTATTAACGCGAAAACGATTTCGTAACTATTTGTGGTCTCTTAAACTCAATTTAACATATTTTGACATATTTTTAACATTTAGAATTAAATTTTAACTAACTAAAATTAACTCTTATATGAAGATTACACTACCAAAAAGCTTGCTGCTTATGGGAGCATTTTTATGCTTTGGATATGCACAGGCCCAAGAGGTGTCCGGGACTGTTTCGGATGCCAACGGCCCCCTACCGGGTGCCAGTGTTGTGGAAAAAGGCACAACTAATGGAACACAAACTGATTTTGATGGCAACTACACCATTACTGTTGGTGAGAATGCAATTTTAGAAATCACCTATATTGGCTACCTGAGCCAAGAAATTGCCGTGAACGGACAATCAACCATTAATGTAACGCTCTCTGAAGATGCACAGGCATTGGATGAGGTAGTTGTTGTAGGTTATGGTAGCCAGCAGAAAAAAGAGATAACCACCGCCGTTGTCAGTATTGGCGAAGAAGATTTCAATCAAGGTACTATTAGCAGTCCTACGCAGCTGCTGCAAGGTAAGGTAGCTGGGCTAAGTATTTATAACAAAGGGGGCGACCCTAACACAACGGCTACCATTCGTTTAAGAGGTATTTCCACTATTGGGGGCAATACAGAACCTTTGATCGTTATAGACGGGGTGCTCGGCTCCTCTTTAGACAATGTAGATCCAAGCGATATTGCAAACATTACCGTTTTAAAGGATGGGTCAGCTGCCGCAATTTACGGTACCCGGGGCTCTAGTGGTGTTATCTTGGTAACCACCAAGTCCGGTAAACCCGGACAAGATTTGCAGATAACTTACAACGGGCAGTTTGCTAACACAACTGCCGTCAATTCCGTACCTATCATGACCGGCAGTGAATTTCTTGCTGCAGGAGGCAATGACCTTGGCAGTACGACCGATTGGGTAGGTGAAGTTACACGCAATGGTTCTTCACAAGTCCATAACGTGGCCGCCTTTGGCGGAACAGACAAGGTCAACTATCGAATATCCACTAACTTTAGGGATTCTGAAGGTATTTTGGTAGGTTCTGGTTTTAACCAGTTCAATGCACGGACAAAATTGACCGCAAAACTTTTAAACGATAAGTTAAAGGTCGATTTTAATTCCTCGCTTACGCAGCGAGATAGTGACTTAGGTTTTTATGAAGCCTTGCGCTACGCTGTTACCTACAACCCTACAGCTCCCGTTTTGGGGAAAAATGCGGCCTTCCCCTTTGCTTCGGAGCAATATGGTGGTTATTTTGAAACTTTGGGGCTTTTTGATAGTTTCAATCCCGTCTCTATCGCCAAGCAAAGTAGGAACGCCCAGGAGGCCAACACCTTGAACTATAGCATGAACTTTAATTATAGCTTTAGCGATGCACTCTCGGCCAATGTAAGTTATTCCGAGCAAAATATCAAAACCACCCAAAACGAGTATTATCCCGTTACGGCTTTATGGAGGGGCAATGCGGTAAGCATCGTTCGTAGGGGTAGGGCGGATTTCTTTACAAGTGAGAGCCGTTTTCAACTGTTCGAGGCCTTTGCGACCTATCGCAATCAATTGAGCGACCTTATAAGCTTTACGGTTACCGGTGGGTATTCATTCCATGAACAAGATTACAATGACTACTTTTTTTCGTTAGGTGATTTCCCTATCGGCGTAGATATAGATTTCAGCAATGATATAGGGGCTTCAGCTGACCTTCTTACAGCTGGTGAGATTGATGCCAGTAGCTCTAGAGAGGACGGGATTAAAACGATTGCCTACTTTGGACGTTTGAACGCTACATTTGACGATGCCATTTATCTGAATGCCTCTTTAAGAAGAGAAGGTTCTGGCCTATTTGGTTCTGAAAATCAATGGGGCCTGTTCCCGGCCGTTGCAGTAGGTGCGGATCTGAACAAATATTTGGAATTGGATAATGTAAACCTTTTAAAGCTAAGGGTCGGATATGGTGTGACCGGTTCTGTTCCTGGAGGCCCTGGTTTGTACGCAGTCACATTTGACGTAAACAATGGTGGTGATGGTTCCTCGGCCAGCTCTAATCCAAATAGGGCGGAAAATCCGGACCTTAAATGGGAAGAGAAAGCCGAACTTAACTTTGGCCTGGAATATGCCACGGACCGTTTATCCGCCACACTTGATATTTATACCAGGGACGTTACGGACTTTATCTACTTGGCACAGATAGATGCAGCTCTATTCGATGGTATTGACCAGCGTTTTGAAAATGCGGGAGCACTAAAGACAAATGGTGTTGAACTTAGTGTAAACTATGATATTATAAAAAAAGAGAATCTTTCTTACAATACCGGACTTGTCTTTTCTACCTATAAGACAACCTTAGAGAAGAAAAGTACCCCTGGTGACGAGGTCATTGCCAACTTGGGTTCTCCCGGGCAAAATGACACCGACGTAATTCTCTATAAGGAAGGTGAAGAAATCGGTCAGATTTGGGGACCTGTATTTTCAGGTGAAGTAGATGCGGCCGGAACACCCATTTTGTCCGATATCAACGGAGACGGAAACTTGGTGACAAATCAGGGCAGTGCCCTGGACGAAGATGCGGATTTTACCGTATTGGGCAAGGGAATTCCCGATTTTGAACTGGGTTGGAGCAATCAATTAGCATTTGGCAAATGGGAGGTAAACGCTTTCTTTAGAGCTGCCTTTGGCCACAGCATGGTAAACACCTTCCGTGCCTTCTACGAACCCATCATCGGTTCCCAGTCATCCTATAATTTTATGAATACCAAATTGGCAAGGTCTGATATCAAAACGGCCCAATTTAGTTCGTACTATGTGGAGAAAGCAGATTTTGTTAAACTGGACAACCTTTCCGTTGCTTATAATATCAATGTCGATAACGATTATATAAAGAACATACGACTATCTTTAAGTGGTCAAAACCTGTTTACCATTACCGGTTATACGGGCACCGACCCAACCCCGTCATTACAAGATGGTTCTAACGTGCTTGCTCCTGGTATTGATAGGCGTAATAGCTATTTTGCCTCCAGAACGGTCACTCTTGGATTAAATGTTAACTTTTAAAAAAAATACTATGAATCGATTTATAAAATTAACACTGATCAGTACCTTGCTTTTGGCATTTTCATGTACTGATTTAGAAGATACACTGGAAGATGCCGTAATAGAGAGTTTTGCGAATGACGGTTTCGATGTTACAGGCGGCGGCGGCGGCGGCGGCGCTCTTTTGTCATCATTCTCAAGACTAAGGGCAGGATCGGCAACCAACGGAGGTCATTTTTCATTACAGACCGTTGCCAGTGATGCGGTGGCTGTTACCCAAAAAGGAGGTGACTGGTTTGATGGTGGTATTTGGATCGCCATGCACCGTCATACCTGGGACTCCTCTCTTAATCGTGTAAATAGTGCTTGGACTGACGCTTACGCGGGTATTGGAGAATGCAATACGGCACTTGGGGGCAGCTTGGATGCCAACGAAACTGCTCAAATAAAGACCTTACGGGCATACTTTTACTATAGATTGCTAGACCTTTTTGGAAGGGTAAAATTAATTGTCACCTCAGGTGTCGACGCTCCTCAATCGGAAAGAATCGATGTGTTTAATTTTGTGGAAAGCGAAATTTTAGGTGCGTTGGGCATAGCAGCCGTAACCGGTTCCATGGATCTTTCTGGTAGTGCCTTAAATACAAGTATCTCAAACACTAGAATCAATCAATATGCCGCCTTGGGATTACTTGCCAAATTGTATTTAAATGCTGAAGTCTTTACGGGAACCCCTAGATACCAAGAAGCAGATTGGGCGGCAACCTATATTTTGGATAATTCTCCTTATCAACTTTGTTCAACAGGTTGTGTGACCGTCAATCGTGCCAAAAGACCGGATGTTGATTCCGATCCGGATCAGTTGGAAGGGTATGCAGCAGTATTTGCACCGGATAATGAAAATAATCCTGAAATTATTTGGGCCATTGAATATGACCAAGTAACTGGGGGTGGTATGAACTTCTCCCAAATGACCTTGCACGGGCCAAGTCAATTAACCTATGGACTTGATAACCTGCCATGGAACGGTTTTGTTGTCTTGGAAGAGTTTTATAATACCTATGACGCCACTGATCTTAGAAGAACAGCCAACTTCTTGGAAGGGCCACAATCGGATTTTAGTGGATCTGCCCTTCTCGATTATGCGGCCGATGATGATGATTTGGTTATAAACTATACCCCGGCGATCAATGAATTGGAGCCCAATGCGATTAGGCAGGGCGGTGTTCGAATGGGTAAATTCAGTTTCTCCTTATTTGGAAGACAGAACATGAACAATGACTACCCCATTATACGTTTGGGAGATATTCATTTAGTACGCGCAGAAGCTAGGGCACGTGTTGCCGGGGATTGGGGTTTAGCCCTGCCGGATGTAAACGCCTTAAGAATTAGAGCTGGTGTAGCTGTGTTAGGGT
>JAGLKG010000185.1 GCA_023141835.1 Maribacter sp.
TCAAAGTCGCCATCATGCAATCCAGCTGCCCTTGCCGCTCCTATAGCTCCAGTTGTATTGTATATTTCGATTTCGTGTTCTATCAAGGTCGCTATGGTATTGGCAAATATCTCTGATCTAAAGAGATTGTCATTGCCCACACGCATTACATTGATTTTGATACCATCAGATTTTAGGATTTCCATTCCGTATACAAAGGAAAAAGCAATACCTTCAAGAGCGGCTCGACATATATGGGCCTTTCCGTGATTGTTCAGATTTATATTCACAAGTCTGGAGCCGATATTCTTGTTGTTCAACATTCGTTCTGCTCCATTGCCAAAAGGAATCATACAAACTCCATCGGATCCAATGGGAATATCCGATGCCAAATTGTTCATCTCTTCATAGGAGGCAACTGACAAATTATTCAACAACCAACGATACTGGATTCCTGCACCATTAATGCATAGCAATTTTCCGATTCTTGGTGCGGCATCCTTTTGATAATTAACGTGTGCAAAGTTATTGACCCGTGAACTTTCCTTGACCGACAAACTATCTGTCACCGCATAAACGACTCCCGATGTACCTCCCGTACCAGCCACTTCACCTGGATTAAACACATTTAATGACAATGCATTGTTGGGTTGATCTCCGGCCCTATAAAAAATGGGGGTTCCAGCTGCAATACCACTTTCCGACTCCCCTTTGCCGTTGACCTTGGACTGTAATCCAAAAGTCTCAACAATGTCGGGGACCATTGATTTTTGGATTCCATAATGCTCTAAAAGAAAATCGGCGATATTATCAGTTTTGAAATCCCAAAATATTCCTTCTGAAAGTCCAGAGATAGTGGTATTTATTACCTCCGATAATTTATAGGCTATGTAATCCCCAGGAAGCATAAACTTGTAGACCTTACTATAGATCTCTGGCTCATTATCCTTGACCCATTTTAATTTGGAGGCTGTAAAATTTGCGGGGGAGTTCAGGAGATGGGTGTTGCATTTATCCTCTCCCAATTCTGAAAAAGCTCTATTGCCCGTCTCCACGGCACGACTATCGCACCAAATGATTGATTTTCTCAAGGGTTTGCCTTCATCATCTACCAGTACAAGTCCATGCATTTGATACGATATACCTATGCCCTTGATCTCAGCTCTTGAAACATTGAATTTTGATTTCAGTTTTGTTATGGCCGCACATGCATGCTCCCACCACTCATCAGGCTTTTGTTCGGCCCAGCCATTTTTTATGGCAAGCATGTCCATCTCTGCTTCCGGCTCTTGAACCACGCCGATACTTTTACCTGAAGTAATCTCGACCAAAGCTGCTTTTATTGATGAACTTCCTATGTCTAATCCTAAATAGTACATAATTGACCTACGTTATTGCAATGAATAAATCCGTTATCGTGATTATTGTATTTCACCACTCCCAAATGTATTACAAAGTATGCTTGGTTTTACGTTTTGTGGGCAATCCGTTCGAAATGTTCACCTTCCCAATATCAATCAAGAACAACATGTATTCAACATATAATACTGACATCCAGTTTTTTACACTCAGCATGTTTATTTACTAAAATTTTCGAAAACGCTTTCGTAATTCATCGAAATTTTCGTTGATACATTTCTTAAAAACCCTTTCCCGAACAGAAAAAGCCTTCAACGAAAGTTGAAGGCTTTTTTAGGAAACATACTTTATCCGTAGCTCTACCAACGGTAAATCATCTTTAAATATCACATATTTAATTGAATAAACTCCGAATAGTAATTGTTCTTGGCCACAAAGATCACTTTGCTATCCCCAATGACAATCTCGGCCATGTCTTTTACATCACCCAACGTAAAGAATCCACTTTCATAGGCTTGTAAAGGCGTAAAGCTACCCTGGCCATTACCCTTCAAAAACAAACCAGTACCGGCGTCGCTACGTGGGGTCTCTACTTCGGACCAGTACAAATTACCGGCAATTAAAGCATCTAAATGTCCATCCTTGTCATAATCATCGACCAATATTTGATTGATATTGGAAAGTTGTGCCTCCTTGGGTAGTTGATGCACTACAAATTTGCCATCTCGGTTTTCCAAATAGACACTGGCAAATGATTGTACCTGATAATGTAACGAGTTTTCCAAATCCTGCTTGGTATACACATCTTCCAAAGTAGCATTTGAGAATGAGGCATAATCAGGGAATTTTTTCTTTATTCCCGGAATTTGCTGGGAGGAGCACTCCCGGCCCCGAACAGGAAATTTCTCACCATCATTATAATAGCTCAAGACAATATCGTTTTTTTGATTATTGTCAAAATCATTGACATAAATGTCAAAGGTTTCATTTTCGTTGGCCTTATATTTATAGTTGAGTCCTAAATTACCAGCGATATAATCGGTATCTCCATCATTATCAAAATCCCCTCCTTTTATACTCCACCACCATCCGGTCAAATTGTCTAAAAGTCCCATATCCCGAGACACTTCCTTAAACCCCGGTTTCATATTTTGAAAAACGCGAATAGGCATCCACTCGCCAACAACGATTATATCTAACCAGCCATCTCCGTTGAAATCGGTGATTTCGGCACTTGTGGCCATACCCAAAGATTCAAACTCCGGAATACTTTTAGCTGTAATATCTTCAAATTTAACCACTCCATCAGCACTTGAGTTTTTGAGCAAATAACTCTTGGCCGGCATTGGGTAGTTACGCGGGACCAACCTTCCCAAAACCAGTAGATCCTCTTTACCGTCTTTATCAAAATCAGCAGCATAGACCCTTGATCCACTGGTAATCATTTCGGGCAACGCCTTATCATCTTTTTTCAAATTACCATTACCATCATTTATATAGAGCCTGTCCTGCAACATTTTTGAATTTTCGGGAAACTCATTTCCACCACTGACCACATAAAGGTCATTGTCTCCATCGCCATCGGCATCAAAAAGAGTAGCTCCCAAATCTTCATGTGCTCTATCTTTTCCCAAATCCTCAATCTCTTGAAGTTCAAAGCCATTTTGCGTTTGAAAATATACCCCAGGGGCATGGGAAGCCGCTCCTCCGATAAATACATCTTCCTTTCCATCCCCGTTTATATCACCAATGGCCAGACCTGGGCCAAATGTAGACGTCCTATGGGGCAACAAGACCTCTTCGTTAAAATCATTATAGGAATTTTCACGATGCGCGAATACCGGAAAGGTGACCGTGTCCTTGATTGCTGTAAATAAAACCTTATTCACAGTATTGACCTCATTCGCTAAAATGGCATTGGTATAGGATATGGTTAGTGATTCATTGGCCTTAACATTCACCAAGGTCTGCGTTTTCTGATCTGGCCATACCACTTTCAATTCATCTACAGACTGGTTTTTTCCAATTCCAAAATGAAGCTCTGGGGCTATTGAGGATTGAAAGCCCCGAGTTAGTGTTAACTCCTGCATCTGTTCAGAACCAGCCGTTTTTACATAGGCCCTAACACCAAGGCCATTCGTATTCTTGCCGAAATCAGAGAATTTTAATTTTAGGTAATTATTTATGGTCGAAGCCTTATTCTCAAAAATGGTGGCTACATCGTCCAAATTATTCAGGACAATTTCCAAATCGCCGTCATTGTCCAAATCCCCATAGACCACACCATTTGAAAACCCTTCAAACTTTATCCCCCAGCTTTCATTCACTTGTTTGAATTCAAAATCACCCATGTTTTTATAAACAAAATTGTCTATTTTCTCCGATGGTATTTGTTTACTCAAGGTAAGAGGGTCAGCATCTTTTTTCTCTTTTATGGCATTAAAAAAATCATTGTTATTGATTTCCCTGCGAGTGCCATTTGAAACAAATAAATCTTTGAGTCCGTCATTATCCAAATCGGCAAACAAAGGTCCCCAGCTCCAATCCGTTGATGAGGTTCCCGTAATTCTCGAAACATTTATAAAATACGGATTGCCGTTGTTTGACACCCCTGTATTCAATTGCATTGTATTCTGCATGTTCTGATAGTGGAAACCCGCTTTAACAACGTCCCAATACAATTGCGGGTTCATGCTGGCCATATTGGCTTTTTTCCTTCTATTATTAGCAGGATCCATGTCTACTTGAAAAATATCGAGTAGCCCGTCATTGTTATAATCCGCAATATCAATGCCCATTCCGTAGAAAGCGGTATTGGCAGTCGATTCCTTAAGAACTTCCCTAAAGGTATTGTCCTTGTTATTGATGAACATATAATCCGGGGAGTCAAAATCGTTGGAAATATATAGATCAGGCCAGGAATCATTGTTTAGATCTGCCACGGCCAAGCCTATGGAAAGCCCAAAATTTTCTATGCCCGAAACTTTGGTAACATCAGTAAAAGTGCCACCGTCATTGCGATATAAATGATCGGACTCATTTTCTGGGATGTCCTTCATCTTAAAGGTATAGTAATAAGTCTGTGATTTAAATGGCGTTGGGGCGTAATTGGCAACATACAGGTCAAGATCGCCATCCTTGTCATAGTCAAAAAAAGTACTTTGAATACTATTTCCTTGGTCATCAATCCCCATTTGATCAGCGCCCTCTTCAAAAGTGCCATCTCCCATGTTGAGGAACAATTGATTATTTTTGGGGCCGAACAATCCACTTACAGAACAATAAATATCCAAATGACCATCTCCATTAACGTCGGCCATAGTCACCCCCGTATACCACCTATCGTCTCCTGCAACCCCAGCCTTTTCGGTAATATCCTCAAATTGAAGCCCTCCTTTATTCAAATACAACTTATTGGACACTTGGTTTCCCGTAAAATAAAGATCCAAAAGGCCATCATTGTTAATGTCACCAGTTGCTATTCCACCTCCCATATATAGATAGGAATAAGTAAAATAATTTAGACTGTCATTTTCAACCAAAGTATTCTTGAAATCGATATGCGATATAGAGGCATCTAATTGTGAAAATATCTTAATATCATCATCAATGGCCGGCGTAGCATTATTGGAACAAGAAAAAAAAGACACGCTCATAAGAGCAAGGAAAAATGCCTGGGGAAGCACTGCGGACTTGGAAAAACTCATGTGTAAAGCAAATTTTTGTAAAGGTAATCGCAAAAAGTAATCTATTGAAAAATAATGTCCTAAAAGTTACCCTTAAAGGAGATTAACCGCTTCATAACCCTATAAAAGGTCCGATAATTCTGTAATTCCGGGGATGGACTCACAACAAAAAATGGAATTACCCCGTGGACCATACAGAAACGGTGCCCTATATGTATTGATTGGGTGCTTCTGAGAAATATTAAAAAGGACATCCTGTCTTGTTAAAAACCCAATCTAAAAATAGCACACTACTAACATTATTCTTGATATTAATGCTATTTGGCACTGAATATAAATTCGAAGTACTATTTTAGTGGCTAATCAACCTTTTAAAACTAAACGCATGAAGAATTGCTCTCCTCTTCGCATTGTATCACTATTGACATTGATCGTATTCCTTGGATTATTAAATACACAATGCAAGGATAATCCAAAACAAAGTACAGCACCCGAAAAGAAAGAAACGGATATTGTAGTAAATGACGGATTTTCGGTTGAAATTCTAGGAGAAGGTCTTGGTGCGCTAAGGCATATGACCGTCTCAAAGAATGGGAACATCTACATAAATAGGTCAAAATTGAAAGATGAAAAAGGAATTCTTCTACTCAAGGACACCGATAAAGATGGTGTTTTTGATGAAGAGCAATCATTCGGTGACCTGCCTGGTACGGGAATATTAATCAAGAACGGATATTTATATGCCTCTTCTAATACAGGAGTTTTTCGCTATAAGTTGGATGAAAATGAGGAAATCATTGATTTGGAGCATCCTGAAAAAATAGTGGACGGACTTATTGACAAAGGCCGTGATAATGCAAAATCATTTGTAATGGACAATGAGGCCAATATATATGTGACCATTGGTTCTTGGAACGACCCATGCCGTGAGGAAGGCTCTGGAAAAGGCATTATGCCTTGTGTTATTCTAGATTCTGCCGGGGGAATCTGGAAATTTAAGGCAGATAAACTAGATCAGACTTTTTCCGATGGAACACGATATGCCACTGGAGTCAAAAATGCCGTAGGGACAGCTTGGAATTTTAAAACAAACTCTTTATTCGCTGTCGTTCACGGACGTGGAGCGTTTCACGATTTTTATCCAGAATCCTATACTGCCAAGCACAGTGCCGAATTACCCGCCGAAACCTTGTATGAATTACACGAGGGCGATGATGTGGGTTGGCCCTACATCTATTACGATCAATTTCAAAAAAAGAAAATGCTAGCTCCAGAATATGGTGGCGATGGGGAAAAAACAGGCGGTGAAGAGGCCATTGACCCTATTGCAGCTTTTCCTGCACACCTAGGGCCGAATGATCTACTTTTTTATACTGGGGAAATGTTCCCTGAAAAATATAAGGATGGTGCTTTTATCGCTTTTCATGGACAATCCCCTGAACTTAAAAAAGGGTATCTAGTGGCATTTGTTCCTTTTAAAGATGGTAAACCTTCCGGAGAATGGGAAGTTTTTGCTGATAACTTCTCCGGAATTGATTTGGCAAACCCCGATGGCCCTGTACAACACAGACCTTGTGGTTTGGCCCAAGGCCCCGATGGGGAACTCTATGTATGTGATGATTTAGGTGGTACGCTATATAAAATAAGCTACGAACCCCCCGCAAATTAGCATTCAAAGAATGCGGCATTATAAAGTAACTTGAAAAGCTAAAGAGAAATTTGACTTTTTTTTACAGAAAAATTAGAATTTAGGGAAGTTACTGCCAACGAAGTAAAGCGCATTGTTTACTAATTGGCAAATAGAAAATATAAGGGTATAGGAATATTCACATAGGCCTTTGATGACCCCTGTAAAGAAAAGAGAGGCATAGCAGATAGTAGTATATGAGTCTTCCAAAATATTTCATCAGTTGCGATTGGGGCACCTCTAATTTTAGGTTGCGAATGGTCGACTCGGAATCCCTGAATGTTTTAACGGAACATAGAACCGATCAAGGTATAAAAGTACTTTATGAAAAGTTTCTTGAGCAAAGGGAACATGACCAAACCTCTTTTTTCTCCAACTATCTTTACCGTCAAATCCAACAGCTTAACATCCCGAAACAGTCCTATTTGGTCGTTATATCTGGAATGGCCACTTCAAATATCGGCCTTTGGGAATTGCCCTATGGGAACATGCCTTTTGATGCCCAAGGAAATGGGCTTAAATGGGAAAAAATGACCTTAAGTAACGAGCTAAGCGTCATATTGATTTCTGGAATAAAAAATAGAAGTGGTATGATGCGCGGTGAGGAAATACAAGCGGTCGGATTGTCCGAACATCTACGCTCCTTTAAGAATGGAATACTTATTCTTCCAGGTACCCATAGTAAACATATAAGCTATGACAATGGTAAGTTTACGAATTTAAAGAGTTTTATGACGGGGGAATTGTTCGAATTATTGTCCCAAAAAAGTATCTTAGCCAATACTGTGGAACATAGTCCATGGGGAGATGAAAGAAAAGAAGCCTTTCTAGATGGTTTGCAGATAGGATTTGCCCAAGAATTAAGTTCCCACCTCTTTTATGTCAGGGCCAAACATATTTTGGAAAACTCGGACAAAAAAGACAACTACTATATGCTCAGTGGCATGTTGATCGGCGATGAACTTTCGTATTTGAAGGCGTGGGAGAATCCTATTTTTTTGGCCGCTTCAGAACCCTTTAACAACATGTATAAACTTGCATTGCAACGATTTGTTGACAAAAAACAATTGGTGCTTTTTGATAGCAGTACCTTAGAAAAATCTTTGCTTATCGGACAACTAAAAATTCTTTCGATCTATGGAAAGTGATGTATCTCTTTTTTGGAATTTGTTTTATAAAGCCCCTATCATTGGTATTGTCAGGGGGATTGACCTGAAAACGGTCAAAGAAATTGCCAGAACCTATGTCGAAGCAGGTCTTACCACCCTTGAAATAACGATGAATACACCAAATGCCCCAGCTATAATCGCGATGCTTAGGCTTGAGTTTACATCCTTGAATATCGGGGCCGGAACGGTATGTAATACTGAGCAACTAGGTGCAGCCTTAGGTGCGGGTGCCCAATTTATTGTTACTCCTATTTTATCCGAAGCGGTGATCGAACAAGCGGTATCACAGGCAATTCCAATTTTTCCGGGTGCATATAGCCCGACCGAAATCCATAAGGCCTGGTCTTTGGGGGCTTCTGCTGTCAAGGTTTTTCCGGCAACACAATTGGGACCACAGTTTATAAAGGATGTCAAAGCTCCTTTGAATCAAATTAAATTACTTCCTACCGGGGGAGTCTCTCTCGAAAATATCAAGTCCTTTATTCAAGCAGGGGCCATTGGAGTAGGTATGGGCAGCTCTTTATTGGATAAGGAATTGATTATGAAAAGGGATTTTGATGGACTAAAGGATCACCTTGTCAAGGTTAAGAACGAAATATTGGAATTTGTCAAAACCTAAGGGTTGTCTTCTTTTGAATATTTCGGCAACCCCGGAAAGCCGATGAAATTTTTTTTCTAACCACCTCTTTCAATTACTTCTATAAAAGAAGGCTGGCAACTCTACCTCAGCAGCAAAGATTAGCACAGGTCTTGCGTACGGATCCTACGTAATCATCAAAAAATTATTATCTTAGAAACCTATAATCGATATAGAGAACATTGTGTTTTACCCCTACGTTATGCGCAGTTAATAAAGCAGGGAACGGAGTGTTTGAAATCCATATAAGATATGCCATAAATCATGTCATCAGAAATAAACAAACAAGTAAAAACAAGACTACATTCTCGCAATAGAAACCGAGAAAGATATGATTTAAGTGCATTAACAACCTCTAATCCCGAATTGCTAAATTATATTAAACCCAATACATATGGAGTTGACTCAGTTGATTTTTCAAACCCTGTTGCTGTAAAAATTCTAAACAAAGCATTGTTAAACTATTATTATGGAATAAAGAATTGGGAATTTCCAGATGAAAATTTATGTCCTCCAATACCTGGAAGAGCAGATTACATTCATCATATTGCTGATCTGTTAAGTGAAAATAATTTTGGTAAGATTCCAATTGGTAATCAAATTACTTGTTTTGACATTGGTATAGGGGCTAGTTGTATTTACCCAATACTTGGTGTTATAGAATATGATTGGAAATTTATTGGGTCTGATATTGATCCGAAATCGATTGAATCAGCCCAGAATATTGTCAATTCAAATTCATCACTTAGGCAGAAGGTTGAATGCAGATTACAAAAAAATCCTAAAGATGTTTTTTACGGGATTATAGGCAGAGAAGATAAAATTGATTTATCTATATGTAATCCTCCTTTTCATTCCTCTTTGGAGGATGCTCAGAAAGGAACTAGAAGAAAAGTTAAGAATCTATCAGGAAAAAGAGTAGAAACACCTCAGCTCAATTTTGCAGGAATTAGTAATGAACTTATATGTGATGGAGGAGAGTATACATTTATTCATAATATGATTAGAGAAAGTGAAAGATTCTCTAAAAACTGTTTTTGGTTTTCAACTTTAGTATCGAAACAATCCAATCTTAAGGGAATTTACAAATCACTCGAAAAATTTAAGGCGAATCAGGTCAAAACCATTCCCTTAGGAACAGGTAATAAATCTAGTCGAATTGTAGCCTGGACCTTCCTTTCTAAAGAAGAGCAAAAAGAGTGGAGAGAAACGAGATGGAGAATACACTAATTGCCCTGTACATAACAAAGTAAAAACAATGATAAAATTATTTCGAAAAATTAGACACTGATTATTGACGGAAAATAAGTTAAGTGAGTGTCTGCCTTATCATTAAAACGCAATGAAAAAAAAATTGATTTTTCTATTTTTAGTATACTGTACCCATACTATTTCTTTTGCACAAAATAGATGGGACAAGATTGAAGAGTCTGCCATAGGACCTGATATTAGGTTTCACTTTCAACCAGACAGTGCATTCTTTGGAGACCCTATACCATTTTATCACGAAGGGGTCCATCATGTTTTTTACCTTGAACCATACAAGAAATCTGACGGTACTCGAGGGGGGCACTCGTGGGCACATATAGCTTCTCTCGATTTAGTAACATGGAAGCCTCTTCCGCCTGCTATTGTTCCCGATGAATCCGAACCTTTTATTGCAACGGGCAGCATTGTTGAGAAAGGCGGGCTCTTCTATGCTTTTTATTGTACAACAACTGGAAAAGAAAAGGATCGTGTGACTTGTGTTGCGACGAGTCATGATCTTATTACATGGACAAAGTCACCAAAGAATCCTCTTATTAGCCTTAATAATGATGTTCCTAAAGATGTCTATGAAACCAATTCTGTTTGGCGTGATCCGCATGTATTTTGGAATCCAGAAGCAAGGCAATGGTGGATGGCAATGGCGGCAGAAGAAAAAACTGATGGCGTTTTGGGGTCCGCCGGAGCGGTGGCATACGCTACAAGTTCTGACCTAATAAATTGGACCGTAGAGCGAAAACCCATGTTGCTTGATCGCGATGGCATTGCGGGAGAATGTCCTGACATTTTTCCTTTGGGAAAAGGCTGGGCAATGATATATTATCCCAATAAGACTAGAATTCGATTAGCTGATTCTCCCAAGGGACCCTGGCGACGTCCTAAAAACGATGCGCCGAGTGGTCTACATTTTAATGCAGGCAAGACAGAATTCGATGGGAACCGTTATATATGGCATGCATACCTTGAAAGACTTTCAAAGGATTATGACAAGCATAAATATGGTGGTGTAATGGCATTACCCCGCGAACTGTATCTTGATGAATCGGGAGACCCCGCTGTCCGTCTAGTTCATGAAGTTATTAAAGCATGTAATAAAGATGCCACCAATGGTTTGGGAGCAAAAGTCTTTTACCCACTTTTGAAGAGTGACGTACAATCAACGAATAAGTCACTCATTCTAAAGGCAGGTGCAGGTGACCATACTTTGGTTCTGTGGAAAGATGCTCCAACCGATTTTTTCCTTACTACCGATGTTACGATGGAGAAAGACGGATTACTCACTTTATTTTTTCGTTCAACTCCAAAAATCGATGATTCTTATGTCTTAAAAATTGACGCATTAAATTCGAAGGTGAGTTTTCATCATTGGACCGGTTGGAATCGCAAGTCTCCAATGAATGCTCGCTCGATGAAAATTCCCTCAACACGCTCCTTTAAACTGCATGTGATGATACACGGTGATGTTCTAGAAGCCTTTATTGATGACCGAATAGCTGTTGGAAGTCGTATTCAGATTCCAGAAGGTTCATTGGCAATTTCGGCACGAGATGGGAGTGTGGAATTGAAGAATATGAAAATCACCCATTTAAAGTGAACATATTGCAGCCTTCCCCTTTTTGTTAATCAGCCGTAAGTCTTTGTTAGTTTAGCAGGGTTAGCCTTTAGGGTAATTTATACTTTCCGATTCGATCGTTATGTAAGCTACCCAGATAGAGATAACCGCCATATTCTCGAGCAGAAGTTATTTCTTTGAGGTATTTTCCTGTCGGATCATGCAGGCTTTGGGTGATTTTCCCTTTTTCATTCAGAGCCAAGACCAATCCATAAGGTTTTGGCTTAGGCCATAGGGTCTTGGGCAGTTTGGACATTTGAGCTTTTAGAAAGGGAAAAGGATGGAGTTTGTCCATGGCTTCATTTCGAACGGTAAACAGGGCCAGCCAAAATGTTCCCTTATCATTGCTTGATATGTTATCAGGAAAACCCGGTAGATTATCAATAAATATTTCGTGTGTCCCCTTCTTGGCTCCCTTCAACCAATATCTCACGATCCTGTAACGGTAGGTTTCATTGATCAAAACGAAGTCTTCCTTCTGGGATAGAGCCACTCCGTTGGCAAAGTAAAGGTCCTTCAATAGAACTTTTACTTCACGAGTATTTGTATCGTAGCTTAGAAATCTGCCATGTGGCTTTGATTCCAAAAGGTCATAGAGATATTCACTTTGCTCATATTTGGAACTGGCATCTGTAAAATAAATGGTTCCATCGCGAGAGAGATCCAAGGCATCGGTGAACTTAAAGGGCACACCATCTGCCGAGGTCGCCAGAACCTTAATCCTTCCCAGTGGATCAATGGATAGTAGCCCTTTATAGGAATCGCAGACAATCAAGTTATTATGCGTATCAAATTGCATCCCCAAGGGGCGACCCTTTGTTTCGGCAAAAGTATCCACCTTTCCATCTGCCTTAAGACGCATGATCTTTCCATCTTGTGTACCCCAATAAACGTGACCCTGACTATCTAGCGCAACCTCTTCCGGACCATTGGTTTTTCCTAAGACCAAAAGTTCGGCCTTCTGCAAAAGATCGTTTGCTCCAAGCACACCAACTAACTCTGGCGACTTCAGAGGGGTGTAGGCCGCCGGTGCAATAGGAGCCGATTGGAGAAGGAAAATAATGATTAGAATTACCAAAAATCCAATGGCCCCAAGAATCATCTTTTTGATACCTCGGCCTCTTTTTTTTACAATGGATGTTTCTTTGTCTTTTTCTTGCATACGATAATCACTATATCAGGGAAAACTCATTGCAATGAAAGTGGCCATTCCAACACAATGTACTTTTCTTGTTTACTATGAATTTACACTTTCTTTCCTAACATAAATCCTATTGCAAATAGGAGACTAGATATAAATATACGACTTGCAATATGGAAAATCAAAAAGATATATTCATATGCAATAAATAAAACATATGGGATGAATACTGTAAATTAGTATTAAAAGCTCTATAAACACAATAGCGTAAGAAATCAATAATCGAGCAAAAAGTAGAAAAGGGTCCAATTACCGTTTAATCTACTTGTAGTTGGATAGGAATTAAGCTCATGATAGGCTGCTATCCATATACTAAGGGTCCGAAGTCATCCTTTAAAAAGAAGTGTGTATGAAAAAAATGCAATGGTACAATGAACCGGAAAAGTGGCATATCATTGATAATTCCTCACTAGCAATGTTTGTAACCCCCAACACGGATTTCTGGAGAGAAACCCATTATGGATTTACTGTTGATGATGGCCCCTTTTATTATTGTACTGTAGGTGGGGAGTTTGAATTGAATATTAAAATAACAGGGGAATATAAAAGCAGGTTTGACCAAATGGGCTTGATGATAAGAAAAGATGAGAAAACCTGGATTAAAACGGGTGTTGAATATGTAAACGAGAAGATCAATCTGAGTGCTGTGGTTACCCATGAAAAAAGCGATTGGAGCATGGTCGAATTAAAACAAAACCCCAAATCGATTTGGCTTAAGGTAATTCGAAGAAGAGACGCTGTAGAAATAAAATACTCATTGGACAATAAAGACTTTACCATGATGCGATTGGCCTATTTTCCCGATAATGCTCCTGTAATGGTCGGCCTAACCGCGGCTTCTCCAGACGGTGATGGCTTTAATGCCTTATTTGAGGGTTTTGACATCAAACATCTTCCCGATATTCGACGTAAAAAATGG
>JAGLKG010000186.1 GCA_023141835.1 Maribacter sp.
GATCAATTGCCTAAGTAACTATTTTGAAAATATGAATGAAAACAGATTAATTACATATTTAGTTCATAAAGGGCTAATTAAAGCCAACGGTGTTCGAGTAACTCCATTAATTGGAGGTGTTTCCTCTCAGATATTATTAATTGAGGATGGGGAGCGTCGCCTTGTTTTAAAACGAGCATTGGAAAAGCTTAATGTAAAAGAGGATTGGTTTGCAGACGTTAAACGAAATGTTATAGAACAGCAATATTTAATTTATGTGGCTGGTTTTATGCCAGAGGCTGTTCCTGCAATTCTTTATAGTGACAAAACTCACAATTTTTTCTGCATGGAAATGTTAGAGGATGGATTACAAAATTGGAAAACCCTATTGCTAAATAAGCAATTCAATTTGGTATATGCGGAAAAGGCGGGAAAAGTACTTGCTAGAATTCATTTAAAATCTACAAGCGATTCAAAACTGGGCGAAGAGTTCGATACACTTGATAACTTTTCAGAGTTAAGAATAGCACCCTATTTATTAGCTACAGCTGAAAAAAATGAACTATTGGCCTCTTTTTTTAAAGCAGAAGCAAAACGTTTAGCTGAGACAAAATTTTGTCTTGTACATGGAGATTATAGTCCCAAAAACATAATGGTGAACGAAGAGCGTTTGGTTATACTTGATTGCGAAGTTGCTTGGTATGGCGACCCAGTATTTGATATCGCATTTTTACTAAATCACTTTGTTTTGAAGGCACTGTATTTAAAAGAATGTGCTAGTATATTAATGCAAATGGCTGAATTGGTTTGGGAATCTTATATCACTGTAATTAATAAAAAAGTAGACTGTCGATTTGAAAACAGGGTCATTCATTTATTACCTATGCTTATGTTGGCACGGATAGATGGAAAATCACCTGTAGAATATCTAAATATAGAAGATCAAAACGTTGTAAAGGAATTCGTGAATAATGAATTACCTAATAGTTCCAAAATATTTAAGAAGTTTAAGGAAAATTGGTTACAAACAGTAAATAAAATACCAGATGAAAATTAAAAACATTGATGCATATCAAATATATGATTCCAGAGGGTTCCCAACAATCGAGGTTGAAGTGTTACTTGAAAATGGCGTGAAAGGTTACGGTTTGGTTCCGTCGGGAGCATCAACAGGACAATTTGAGGCCTTGGAGTTAAGAGATGAAGACAAAAATTTATTTAGAGGAAAGTCGGTTTATAAAGCAATTTTGAATATTAAAAATGAAATAACTCCCTTACTCATTGGGGAATCTGTATTCGAGCAAGAAACCATCGATCAAAAAATGATTGATTTAGATGGAACACAGAACAAATCTAGATTAGGCGCAAATGCCATTTTGGGAGTTTCAATGGCTGTGGCTAAAGCTGCAGCTAATGAAAATGGAATTCCTCTTTATGAATATTTGGGTAATGGTGAAGGGAATCTGATTCCATTAAACGAAATTCAAATATTAGGTGGTGGTGCACATGCAGATTGGGCAATTGATATTCAAGATTTCTTAGTAATTGCAATTGGAGCAAAAACCTATGAAGAAACCTTAGAAATGACCTACAATATTTACCATACCGCAGGCGAAATAATGAAAGAAAGAGGCAAATGTGTTGGTATTGCTGATGAAGGCGGTTGGTGGCCGGATTATGTTTCAAATGAAGAACCATTTGAGGTTTTAATGGAGGCTATTCAACGTGCAGGATATATTCCAGGAAAAGATGTTGGAATTTCGTTAGATATTGCAGCAAGTGATTTGTATGATGGAGAACATTATAAATTTCAATTAACCAACGAAACTTTCACACCTAAAGAGTTTTATAACTTAATGGTTTTGTGGTGTACAGAATATCCAATAATTTCTATAGAAGATCCATTTGCAGACACCGATTTTGAAAGTTGGAAACAATTTACTCAGGAATTGGGTCATAGAGTTCAAATAATTGGGGATGATTTATTTACAACAAACATCAAACGTATTGAACAAGGAATAGAGGAGGGGTTAGCCAATTCAGTATTAATAAAGCTAAATCAAATTGGTTCGGTGTCTGAAACGATTAAGGCCATTCGTCTAACCCAAAAAGAAGGGTGGTTGCCAGTGATTTCTGCAAGGTCTGGAGAAACAGAAGATGCCTTTATTTGTCATTTAGCAGTAGGTACTAACGCTGGTCAATTAAAGGTGGGGTCTTTTGCTAGAAGTGAACGTATGGTAAAGTGGAATGAAAATTTAAGAATTCAACGCAGTTTGGGAGATAGCTCTAAATTTATTGGAGGTAATATTTTTCAAAGAATTTTTAAAAAGAATTAGTTTAGCGATAGAGTACTTAATCATAGATTTACTGATTTTTTATCAATCCCTCTCTTTTATTTGGCTAACAACTGGAGTTACTACCTTTGATGTAACAAAAAGTTGAGCCTTAAAAATAAAGCACACCTATCAAGAGTTTGATGGTGGGCATGAGTGGAAATATTGGCAAAAGCATGTTGAAAAAACCTTTTTTTTGACAAGAATCTTTAATTTACTTTCGAAAACAAAAGCGAATACCAATACCCTGAGTTCGATGAAATAAACTTTATAGTATTCTAAGGTTCACTATTTTACGTCTTTGCGATTCGATATAGTAGAAACAATCTGTTAATCTATGAAAAGTAGCTTAAATGAATACTGACCGGAACTTGATTTAATACAAAACCTGTCCTAAAGATCGGGGGATGCTCATATATGCATTGGGTGATTCAATGGAATGTTAATAAAGAAATTCCTGAAGTAGA
>JAGLKG010000187.1 GCA_023141835.1 Maribacter sp.
TGTTAAAATATAAATAGCATTAGACGCCAAGAACTTAAACTGTTCTCGAACAGATGTGATTCCATTCCACGATTGAAAAAGTAAGTTTTCATACCAGAGTGCCCTTCTTTGTCATACCTGAGTAGACTAATAATAGTTCCTCACTATTTTTGTACTGATCAATATCATAGTTTCCATTCATCCCAGGGGATACCTTTAAGGCATTCATATAAAGGGTAAAAGAATGAAAAAAATACTATTGCCCACAGACTTTTCCAGCAATGCATGGAACGCCATTACCTATGCGCTGGGGTTTTTTAGAGATGAAGAATGTACCTTCTATTTTCTACACACCTATTCTCCTGCTTTTTACCGTGTGGATTATTTAATAGGCGGTCCCGCCTACAGCGCTGTTTCTGATGCCGGGGTAGATTTTTCATTGGCGAGATTGGAGAAAACCATGCAAGGGGTAAATGAGCAATATCAAAATCCTAAACACCATTTTGAGACCTTATCGGCCTTTAATATACTCACCGATGAGATTAAAGATGTATGTGAAAGGAAAAATATTGATTTGATTCTAATGGGAACCCAAGGTGCCACTGGGGCGAAGGAAATCTTCTTGGGCACCAATACCGTCTTTGTTCTACGAAAGGCAAAAGTCCCTGTTTTGGTTGTTCCTGAGAACCATAAGTTCAAAGAAATAAAGTCCATTCTATTTCCAACAGATTACCGGTCGCCCTATAAAAAGAAAGAATTACAATTTATGATTGATGTTGCTAAAATGCACAAGGCCAAACTTATAGTAATGCATATGAAGGAGGGGTGCGATTTGACCCTTATTCAGAAGGAGAATAAAGAGTTTTTAGCGGAATATTTTGATGTGTTGGATCATGCTTTTGAAGAGATAGAAGGACATTTAATGCCCAATGCCATATATGAATACATAGATGAACATTATCCAAACCTTTTGGCCATGATGAATCGCAAGCATTCTTTGTTGGAACGACTGCTAACAAAGCAAAACGTGGATTCCATAGGATTTCATACAAAGATTCCCTTTTTGGTAATGCGTGATACGTCTAAAATCACTAAAAAAACCTAAAATGATGAAGCAGATTCTCTTGCCTACCGATTTTTCAGATAATGCTTGGAATGCCATTTTCACCGTCCTAAAAATCTATAAGGATATGGAATGTACATTTTATGTATTGAACGCCTACAAATCCGATTTGCTGAATGTATTGGGAGATAAGAGTCAACAGCGGCTTGGAGTTATCTATGATTCGTTGGCCAAGAACGCTGACTTGGAACTGGAAAAAATACTGCTATATTTAAAAAAGAACCATTTCAATTCCAAACATACATTTGAAACCTTATCAAAATCCGATAATTTGGTGGGTGCCATAAAAAAAGTCCTTCTGGAAAAAGATATAGATCTAATTGTAATGGGAACAAAAGGAGCTACTGGCGCCAAGAAAGTTTTTCTAGGGAGCAATACGGTCAAGGTACTAAAGGAAATTCGAAGTTGCCCTATAATGGCAGTTCCGGAAACCTATAATTTTCAGGCTTTAAAGCGAATGGCATTCCCCACGGACTACTCCCATCTTTTTAGTAAGGCCGAACTACATGTATTGCTGGAATTGGCATCCCTTTGGAAAACACAAGTACAGATAGTTTATGTGGCCCGGGATTTTTTATTGAACGATGGGCAGAAGTTGAACCAAAAGTTTCTAAAGAAACGTCTCAAAGGTTTGGAAATTAGTTTTCATAAGGCAAATATGCAATCAAATGTGGCAAATTCCATTGATGAATTTGTACACGATAATGAAGTGGATATGATTGTGTTGGTACACTATAAACACACCTTTTTAGAAAAGCTTACCCGAGAACCGGTAGTAAAAAATGTGGGTTTCCGAACCGAAATACCACTGTTGATATTACCTGAATTATCCTAATCAATATCATGGCACATGTAAGCGTTTGCTCGTAACTTGAGGGGAAAAAATATTAAAATGAAACGGATTTTATTGCCAACAGATTTTTCCCGCAATGCAGTGAACGCCATTGATTATTCCCAATTTCTTTTTGAAAAAGAGATGTGCATTTTCTATTTCCTAAACGCATCTCAAGTAGGCCCATCAGGTCTAAGTGAAAAATACAACAAAGAACGGGAAACCCGATTGTATAAAATCACAATGCAGGAATCTAGACAAAAACTCAATGACCTTGTACAGGTAATTCGAGCCTCAAATACAAACCCTAAACATAGTTTTGAAAGCCTGCCCATTACTGATCTGTTGCTAAATGCAATTGGCCGCAATGTTATTGATAAAAATGTGGACTATATTTTTATGGGAACCAAAGGCGCTTCGGGCATAAAGGAAATATTTATGGGAAGCAATACGGTAAATGTTATAAAAAACATTAATTTCTGTCCACTTGTCGCAGTTCCCGAAGCATACGACTATGACATTCCTGATGAGATTCTGTTTGCCACGGATTTTGAGCACTTTTATGAGACAGAGGAGTTGACTCCCTTATTCGACATCGTTAAACTATGGAACTCTGCGCTTGTTGTGGTGCACATCAACAAGGAAAAAGAACTTAGCGAATTCCAGATAAAATCCAAGGAAATGCTAAAGAGAAAACTGAAAGGGATAACATACAGATTTCAAGATGTTGAAATGTCTTCATCGATTTCCTCCATTATCAACCATCTGGCCAAGCAAAATTCGAATATTGGAATGGTCTCCCTATTAAACCGAAAGCACGGGTTCTTCAGGAAACTTATCCGAGAACCGGTTGTCAAAAAAGTAGCCTTTAAATCCTTGGTCCCTTTTTTGGTTCTGCCTGAGATACTATGAATACAAGGTGAAATTCTATTACATAAGGGAGGTTTCATCAGAAAGACTCCCTCAAATATGAGCATTTTGCGGTGCGGAGCATTTGTAGTTAATCATTGGTTAGCCAATCCTTCGAAGTTCTTTTTTATCTTTTCAAAGCCTATTTGAGTTTCATAAAGGAAAAAAATAAGTCCTTTCACAACATCAATATCTATTACAGATATGCACTAACCTACTAAGGTTTCGGATAATTTTACGGCTATCGTATTCACTTTTCAGGTTTTTGATTACGACAATTCCTTTCATGGTTGTATACATTTCTGCTATAGGTTAAAATTATACCATTGAATAAAATTATACCATTGAAAAAGATGCCGAAATGACAATTGTCATTGGATATTGGATTTTCACCTTTTAATTTTAAACTTCATTAAACCAATAGTATGTTATGATGCATATTTTGATGCCAACGGATTTTTCGGAGAATGCATGGAATGCCATAAAATATGCGATGGCATTGTTCAAAAGAACAAAATGTACCTTTTATCTTTTACATGTGAATCCCATTGTTGCCTACACAGGTGTGGAAACTACAATTCTTGCTTCCGCTGAAGTTGTGGAAAAGACCACATTGAAAAAAAGTAATGAACAATTGCAAAAGGTATTGAGCCAAATTGAACACCTTCCCTTTAATACCGTGCACACCTTTGTGATCAATTCGATATATGGTTATTTTGTGGATTCCATAGGAAAAGAGATAACGGATAAAAATATAGATTTGGTAATCATGGGTACCAAAGGGGCATCGGGCTTAAAAAAGCTTACTTTGGGTAGTAACACGGGCGATGTGATAACCAAAGTAAAATGTCCATTATTGGCGGTTCCCGAAAATGCCAGGTATTCCAAGCCAAGGGAAATTGTATTTCCAACGGATTACCATATTGGTTACAGCCTAAATGCATTGGATACCTTAGTAGACATGGTCACCATACACAAAGCTACACTTCGAATCTTACATGTGTTCAAAAAAGATGAGGAATTGAGCAGTGCACAAATTAAAAACAAGGATTTCCTACATGATTATTTTAAGGATCTGCAGCATAGTTTTCATACGGTTACCGGCTCAAAATTGGAAACAACGGTTCAAAGTTTTGTAAAAAACAAGGACATAGACATGATTGCCATGGTGGCGAAGAACCTAAATTTTATACAACGCATTTTATTCAGACCTACTGTGGAGGAAATCAGTTACCATACAGATATTCCATTTCTGGTATTACATGAATAAGTCTCAATATTGCGATATGGGAATTAGAATAGGTCAATCATAAAAAAATCAAATGAACGATTGCACCGTTTTTACGATATCAGCTTTTTGAAGTACTCCAGCCTGTCACAACAACTGCTTACCTTTCCTGAACAATAGCGTTGTAGGTATTCCCCGGACTTGGTATTGGTCTGCCAGAAGAGCGACAAATTGTAACCAAGGTGCAGTTTATGCACCAAATCTTCGCATCCCTGGGCGGACGAGCCGCTGAGGAAATCATTTTTAATGATATTTCCTCTGGT
Source organism: Maribacter sp. (assembly GCA_023141835.1). Taxonomy (GTDB): domain Bacteria; phylum Bacteroidota; class Bacteroidia; order Flavobacteriales; family Flavobacteriaceae; genus Maribacter_A. The sequence goes on from JAGLKG010000187.1 coordinate 4,395, forward strand.
GCTTTGGACCATTTGGAAAAAAGCACCAAACAAGCATATAACATTGTGGCATATTATGAACTGGATGACAAAATTGGTCCTATAAGATTCTATGATTCTATAGGCCGGTACGAACGCTTGATTGGAAAACCCTAGAGTGAAAATATGGCTATGCTTATCGATAAAGAAGTTCAAGAACTGGTGAACATGGCCTATGAAAGAACAAAAGATTTATTGTTAGAGCACAGGAAAAAAGGGGAAGATGTTCTTGACCACGCGCTTGTTAAAAAGCATACTGAGTTTAGGAACCGTACGGAAACCCAAAGACAGATATACTGTAATCTTAAAAAAAAATTCTTCCGTTTTCTTTCTAGACGTATGTGAGCAATAAGTTAATTTTTTCGCGAATGGTTTGGAACCAAACGAAGAAGCAGTTGTTAAATTGATTGGATAATGATGTACATCATTTTATGTGATTTCTAGCCAAACTACCTTTGACTAAAATTAAAATAGAGATGAAGGCTGTAATAAAATATATGACCTTAATAATTAACTATTATAAGATATGTTAGCATCAGAACCTATCCTTTTATTTAACAAAAATTCGAATAAA
>JAGLKG010000188.1 GCA_023141835.1 Maribacter sp.
TGCGCTCTAAAATCTTGTTGTCAATACCGTTAATCATGGATATATTCTGTTTTATTTATCGTTCACCTATTCAAAGAGAAACGACAGGATAAGAACTATTCATTCAATTAACAATGACATTCGTCAGTACGTTCCATGACAATCATTCCCAGAAGGCCCCAGTCGAGTTCTTAAAAGTTAATATTCTACTTTTTTACTTAGAGACTGTTTTTTTGGGTATAACTTGCTCCGAATCTTATGTGTGATCGATCCTTTTTTCGAAACGTCACCGGAATCTGGATGGTCATAAGTTATAGTAGACTCGACACTTGTTATAAATATGTGATTGTGCCAAACACATCACCCACCTTGTTTTGTGATACAGGTCTTGAATACTTCTTTGTGAGCTTTGTTATTATTGTTTTTTCATGATATTTCGCATCTCATTATACTTTTCAAAACCATTATTTTTTTAGCTTTGGGAATACTGCTTTTGATAGTATCATTTCTATATAACAAGTTTAAAGATGGTATTTCCGGTGAAAAGTAAATCGATTTTAATCTAATTTTTCTTAATTTTCTAATTTAAAGCAAAATGTCTAATATTAACTAGTTAAATCAATGACTTATGGATTACAAGAAATCGATTACCCATCTTTTAATTAGCTTGCTTTTATCGCCTGTTATTGTCTACATTACATTAACCGCAGCTAAATTAACGGGGTCCTCCTATGAAATGACACATGGGGAAACATTTATTATTTGGCTCCTTATGGCAATTGTAATCAATTTGTCTTTAACCAAGAAGACATAGAGAAGAAGCACAAAAGATAGTTTCCTATCTTTCTATAGTTTGTATACAGGTTTCCTTTTTTCTCAATTTCAAATTCGCCTACTTGTTAAGTGACAGTATAGATAACATCAAGGCCAACCTTGATGATGGATTATTAACGTCAAAGTTTACCTAAAATGGGAATCATAATTTTGTCGTAAACGTGGTTGTAAATATTAGGAAAAAATGTGTTTGAACTTTTCAATACACTTAATAGTATTGGGTTTGTAGAAAAGGTTCCCAATAAAGTATATGATTATAAAGTCAAAGAAATGATGAAAGTTGAAATGCTACTAAAGGGTATTGTGTAAACAAAAAATTATCAGCCAAAATTCAAATAAACGATTGTCAATATTATGGAATAAAGCACATATCTGAGTCAATTACCAATTACTCGGTTCTTTCCTATTTGAAAATCATTGTAAAGCGCTATTTTTAGACAGGAATCTTTATTCTTAGGTTTAAATATCTAGTCCACTAAACTCAATGAATCAAAAAAAAAACCCTTGGTATTTCCTCGTACTACTCATTTTGGCTGGGGAGTCTGCATTTATTCTTCCATTTGTTCTTTCACGAGTCTTTAGGCCTACCGTGCTTGAGGCATTTGGTCTTGATAATGTGCAGTTGGGCCTTTGTTTCTCTGTATATGGTATAGTAGCAGTGCTATCCTATCTCTTTGGAGGCCCCTTGGCCGATAAGTTTCCTCCAAGAAAATTGATTGCAGTAGCACTTTGGATGACTGCCTTAGGAGGATTGGTCTATGCTACTTTCCCCAGTTATACAGTATTAAAAATACTTTATGGCTATTGGGGGTTTACGACCATTTTTTTATTCTGGGCTCCGATGATCAAGGCCACTCGAGTCTTGGGAGGGGCCACTTCACAAGGCAAGGCGTTTGGATTTTTGGACGGCGGGCGTGGATTAGTGGGGGCTCTATTCGGAACTATGGGCGTGCTTATTTTTTCACTATATATTACTTCAGAAATTTCGGAGGCAACCTTCTCCGAAAGCAGAGCGGCCTTTAAGTATGTGATTCTGGTATCCTCTGGCATAGTCGTTCTTGTAGGCCTATTGGTGTGGTTATTTATGAAAATGGATCGCAAATCAGAAAAAGAGATCACCTTGGAGAAAATCACGCTGTCACAAATACAAGAGGTGTCACGTTTGCCTTCCGTACGGTTGCTAATGATCATTATTCTATGTGCCTATGTAGGCTACAAAATCACAGATATATTTTCGCTGTATGCCCAAGACGTGATGCTGTATGACCAGGTGCAATCGGCCCAAGTGGGTACTTTTTTGTTATTTGTACGTCCTGTCATTGGGGTACTAATCGGAATATTGGCCGATCGCTCACAAACTACCTACTGGTTGGTTGTTAGTTTTGTAGTTTCATTCTTCGGAGCATTATTGTTCGCTACAGGTATAATTTCAGATTCGGAGACAGTTTTGTTTTTTATATCGATTTTAGTAGTTGCGACTGGAATATACGCTGCACGATCACTATACTTTGCGGTGATGGAGAGCGGGGAAATCCCCTTGGTTCTTACAGGGACTGCTGTTGGCCTTATTTCGCTCATAGGGTATACGCCAGATATATTCGCAGGGCCCGCGATGGGGTATCTCTTAGATAATTCGCCAGGTGCAGAGGGACATCAACATGTGTTTTGGATGTTGTCTTTATTTTCCTTCATAGGTGGTATCGCCGCTTGGTATTATTTCCAATTGTATAGAAATCAGAAACAGCACTCACTGATGATGAAGCGAACAGGAGTTCAACCTTTGGAGGGAGAATTATAAAGTAAGGAATCAACAGTTGTCATGCAGCCTTACAAGAAATAAATCAATGACCAAGAATCACAAACCGTTAACATTTCACATAATGGCCATAACTTCATCGTCGCAACGACAATTGCAATAACTGTTACCAAAGTTCATGACCTGACCCGTCCTGAATAAAGGATACATTTTATGTATCCCGTTCGGGTCCTCGTTTTTGTCGTCCGTGAACCTGTTGTATCAATGGGTTCCATCACAAAACGGCTTGTTCTTCGAACCCTGCAACGACACATAGTAAAATGCTCCTTTGATACCCCTTCTCCCCTAGTTATGTCGACATGGTTCAGTTCCCAGTAAACCACATAGCGACCTTTTGGAGAATACCAATACAGTTTAATTAAACATACTTGGAATAGATAATTCCTAACGTTTAATAGATTACTGTTTACAGCACATTTTTTTAGTTATTAGAGCAGTAGTGATTAAAATTATCTATAGATAGATATGGTTTAAACCTGTTATAATTGAAATTATTTTCTTAGCTTTAGGTTCTAAAGGTTTTACTTTCCCCCGTTATATCCGTTTGATAGTATTCGCTTTAAAAAACGTTACGTTATTTCTTGGCGAGTCGTGTGCTTCTCCTTTTTCATCTGTACCGATGAGAAAGTTAGTATTGTAAGGATCTATTATCGTCCCTAATAGCGATTAATTGCCCTTGAATTCGCATAGAACGCTAAGATTTATCATTTCACATCACTTTTATATTCAAACGTCTATTAATCAAATTCTAGAATGGAAAAATTATTCCAAGACATTCACGCTGTTAAGCAACGGCATGAAGCAGAACTGTTGGCTATGCCACATGTTCAGGGTGTAAGCATTGGTTTTACCCATCCGGAATCCGAGGAATTGATCATCTGGTTGCATATCGAATCTGATGCGCCTGAAAATTATTTATTAGATCGAACTAAGATAGAAGGCCATCCTATTGGTATTATTCGTGCCAATCATAAAGTTCAAATGAATGATTAATTAACTTTCCTGAATAGTCTTCAGTATTGCCAGCAATTATTCAAATAATCACACCAAAAACCTACGAAGGTCATTATTACACCTGTCAATCGAACATGGGTAAAAACTGCAAATATCTACCCTCGTTCATGAGTGTTAAAACCATATTTTTTTTCTTTTGATTCACTATTACACCAATAGTATTACGCATTAAATTTCTATTAAATGGCAGTGAATATATTCGTGATCTTGTTCGAAAAAACAAACTGTCCTGAACTTTTCATATAACTCTTAATAATTAAGTGGGAGCATGCCATTATTTTCGTTTTAACTTATAGCATTAATTAATGCAAATAAACTTAATAACTTCCAAAAGCCAACACATCATTAATCAAAAATCGCTATAATCCATTGTCTCGCTTTAACCAATTAATATAATTTTACCGATATTTACATACAAACAAGTTCATTTAAAATACAAGTATAATCCGGTGTGCTATTCGGTGCGTACTTTGAAAAGATAGTTTAGAACTTTTTGAATATCAAATGATGAAAGGCCCCACGCCAACTGGCTCCTCTGGGTAAAAGTCCACTTGACTTTTGCTGATTCCCTCGGTCCGGTTCGAGCCCCAGCCACACTGATTATGATATCAACCAACACCTTGCGTTTAGAACATAGGTATCAACTATCAGACAACTTTTAAAAGAAAACCAATACTGGGTAAAGCACTTCTAAAGTGCACATACTTGGTACAACACATTAGAATTCATATATTATTTGCTAAAAACAAAATCTAAAATGACCACATCATACGAAACCAGATATGCTTCAAGTCCTGAGGCTGTAAAAAAATATGATACTACCGAATTGCGTAATGAATTCCTCATCGCAAATCTCATGCAAAAGGGCAAAATCAATTTAACATATACGCATTATGATAGATATATTGCGGGTTCTGCGGTTCCTGAAAATCCATTAAAACTGGATGCGATTGACCCCTTGAAAGCT
>JAGLKG010000189.1 GCA_023141835.1 Maribacter sp.
ATGTGGTTTTCAAAAGTGATGATGCAGTTAAGTCAGCAAAATTCTATTTGAATTCCGCCCCGGCCCACACCTCGTATCCCACCAAAAAAGTAAGTCTTGCCGAAGCCAATAAATTAGAGTTGGGTTCTATGGAAACCGCAAACCACCGTACCGTAAACCAAATGATTATCGGTGGTGTAGTAACCACTTGCCAATTGCAAATGGGAATGACCGAACTGAAAACCGGAAGCGTATGGAACACAATGCCTGCTCACGTTCATGACCGTAGAATGGAGGTTTATTTTTATTTGGACGTACCTGAAGGCCAATCTGTTTGCCATTTTATGGGCCAACCTCAAGAAACACGTCACATTTGGATGCAAAATCACGAAGCCGTTATTTCTCCGCCATGGTCCATCCATTGTGGGTCCGGTACTTCGAACTATACGTTTATTTGGGGAATGGCAGGTGAAAACCTAGATTATAACGATATGGATGTTGCCAAAATAACCGACTTAAAATAATTATATGGCATTAGAATTATTCAACCTCAAGGGGAAAGTTGCTTTAGTTACAGGAAGCACCCACGGACTCGGAATGGCCATGGCCAAAGGCTTGGGGAAAGCTGGTGCAACTTTGGTAGTGAACGGCAACTCATCGCAACAAAAAATTGATGCTGCTGTAAAGCATTATGAACGTGAGGGCATCAAAGCCATTGGTTACAAATTTAACGTGGCCGATGAAACCCAGGTCATCGAGGCCATCAGCAAAATTCAAAGTGAAGTAGGTCCTATAGATATACTGGTCAATAATGCGGGAATCATCAAGCGTACGCCTTTGGAAGAAATGGAAGTGGCCGATTTCAAAGAAGTCATAGATATTGATTTGGTGAGTCCGTTTATTATGTCGAAACATGTCGTCAAAAGTATGATAGCACGAAAACAAGGGAAAATTATCAATATTTGCTCGATGATGAGCGAACTTGGTAGAAATACCGTGGGTGCCTATGCTGCGGCCAAAGGCGGACTCAAAATGCTCACTCAGAACATGGCTACGGAATGGGCCAAGCACAACATACAGATCAACGGTATTGGTCCTGGCTATTTTGCCACCGCGCAAACGGCTCCTATTCGGATTGATGGTCATCCGTTCAATGATTTTATAGTAAACCGAACCCCGGCAGAGAAGTGGGGCGATCCCAACGACTTGGCCGGTGCTGCGATTTTCTTAGCTTCCCGAGCAAGTGATTTTGTCAATGGACATATTTTATATGTGGATGGCGGAATTTTGGCAACTATCGGAAAACCGTCCAACGAAAACTAAGCTTTATTGCATGGGCAATCATTCAAAATTTAGTGGGTTCATTCCTTGGCAGTGGACAGCAATACTCTTGTTATTTCTTTCCACTTTAGTAGGATGCACCCATTATGATTATTCTTCCTTAAATGCCAGTCTACCTGAAACGGTTGACTTTAATTATCATATTAGGCCTATTCTTTCCGATCGCTGCTTTGCCTGTCATGGTCCGGACAAAAATGCCCTAAAAGCCGACCTAAGGTTAGACCTTGAAGAAAGTGCCTTAAAGAAAAAATTGAAATCAGGAGGCCATGCATTTGCCTCCGGGAGTATTGGGAGAAGTGAAGCTTTTTTTCGGATTACCTCCACCGACGAAGAACAAAAAATGCCCCCGCCAACATCTGGGTTAACACTATCTGAACGTGAAGTGGCCTTGATTGCCAAATGGATTGACCAAGGGGCGAAATATAAACCGCATTGGGCATTTATCGCACCCAAAACCTCTCTAGTACCAGAAGTAAAAAAGACCAATTGGGTTAAAAACCCTATTGATAAATTTATTCTTCAAAAGTTAGAAGGCTCGAATTTGGAACCTAACGTCCAAGCCTCCAAAGAAATTTTGTTGCGAAGAGCTACGCTTGATCTGATAGGACTACCACCGACCCTAGGAGAAATTGACGCATTTATGGTCGACAAAGCACCTGATGCATTTGAAAAAGTAGTGGATCGGTTGCTGAACTCCCCACACTATGGTGAGCGAATGGCACTAGAATGGATGGATGTGGCCCGTTATGCAGACTCTAACGGGTATTCGCAAGATGGATTACGAACTATGTGGCCTTGGCGCGATTGGGTAATTGACGCTTTTAACGACAATATGCCATTTGATCAATTTTTAACCTGGCAAGTGGCAGGTGACAAACTACCGAATGCTACAACAGACCAAAGACTGGCGTCCGGTTTTTTACGAAACAATCGGCTCAATGGTGAAGGAGGTATTGTAGATGAAGAGTATAGGGTAGAATATGTAATAGAACGAACAGAAACCGTGGCAACCAGTATGATGGGTATAACAATGCAGTGTGCACGGTGCCACGACCATAAATATGATCCCATCTCCCAAGAAGAGTACTTTCAGATGTTCGCCTTTTTTAATAGTGCCAACGAATCAGGTTTGTCACAAAACGATGGAAATTCTGGCCCTCAAGTGTTACTTACTACCCCTGTGGTTGAAGAAAAAATAGCCCTTATCAACTCGCGTATTTCCTCTAAAGAAGATGTATTAAGCGCTTTGATGGAAGAACCAATAGCAGCAAATGCAATTCCCCAGAAAGCAATTGATTTGGCACCCATCATTCATTTGGATTTTGATGAAGAGGCTCTGAATTTCACCAATAAAGTAGACAGCAAAATCACTATAGATTCTGATAATGATATAGAATCAGAGGTTCACAATTTAGGTCGCGCTGTTAAATTTAATGGGTTTGACGGTGTACATCTGAATAGTAAATATATTGACTTTGATCGGGCAGATCGGTTTTCATTTTCTTTCTGGTTCAAATCAAATCACCAAGATCGGCATATGTCAGTCCTTAATCATTTGAGCGGAGGTGGTTCAAGCTACAAAGGCTATGATATATCTGTTATTGACAGCATGCTAACATTCCGGCTGGTAAGGGCTTGGCCAGCCCATCTTATTGCTGTAAGCACTCCAAAACCAATTGAAAAGAATAAATGGGCTCATTATGTATTCACCTATGACGGTTCGAGTAAAGCGCAAGGAGTTCAGATTTACATAAACGGAAAGCTCGTTGAAAAAAAAGTTACGCTTGATCGGCTAAACCAAAATATCAACAATGGAAAAAACCGGTTAAGTATTGGTGGCAGACCCGGCTATATTACAGAGATCAATGGGAAAGGTAGTATTGATGACCTAAAAGTATTTACTAAAGAACTAAGCCCTGTTGAAGTGAATGCCATTTATAGTGGAACATCTTTAGTACCACGGTCTTTCCCCCATGAATCGCTAAAGAAGCACTACTATGTGAACAATAACAAGGATATCATGGCCTTGCGAGATACCATAACCCAATTAAACAGGCAAAGAAATAGTATCCAAGATACGCTTATGGGCGTCATGGTGATGGCAGACTTACCGGAACCCAGGCCCACACATATTCTTGAGCGAGGAGGGTATGAAATTAAAGGGAAACAGGTGTTTCCAAAAACGCCCAAGGCCATTATGAGCTTTGCAGATAGTCTTCCCGAAAACAGATTGGGACTCGCCCACTGGCTGGTGGATAAAAACAATCCATTAACAGCTCGGGTAATAGTCAATAGGTTTTGGAGATTCTATTTTGGCCAAGGTATTGTAAAGACTGTTGGGGATTTTGGAAGCCAGGGATCCTTGCCATCACACCCTGAACTTCTGGACTGGTTGGCATTGGAGTTCATAAAATCCGGATGGGATATCAAGGCATTACAAAAACTGATCGTCATGTCTGCCACCTACCAGCAATCATCAAAGGTGTCGGCAGATAAAAGGAAGATTGATCCTTCGAATGCGTTTTTATCCAGAGGGGCCAGTACCCGGTTGCAAGCTGAAACCATACGGGATTGTGCCCTATCGGCCAGTGGCTTACTGAACCTGGAAATCGGTGGGGCCAGTGTTAAGCCTTATCAGCCAACGGGACTTTGGTCCGAAAAGGGGGAATTCAGTGTTTTAAAAAATTACCATCAAGATCACGGGAAAAAACTATACAGAAGGGGACTCTATACCTTTTGGCGGCGCACTTCACCATTGCCGGCCATGACCTTATTCGATGCACCGACCCGCGATAATTGTACTGTAAGACGACAACAGACCAATACTCCTTTGCAGGCACTGGTGCTGATGAACGACCCTCAATTTGTAGAAGCCATGAGAGTATTATCTGAAAGGGTAATCCGTGAGAACAGTACAAAAAAAAATCAAATAGTGCAGGCACACCGATTGCTTACAGGTAAAAAGCCCATTGATGAGGTATTGACATTATTGCTTCAGCTGGAGCAAGATACCCGCGAGAAGTTTTTACATCATCCAGAATCTGTGAAGGAGTTGTTAGGCATAGGAGAATATCCAGTGGATTCAAGATTGCCTTCTCTGGAAGTTGCGGCCATGACCGTGGTGAACAATACACTATTAAGTTTGGACGAAACCATTATGAAACGCTAATAGATAGATAGCCCTTTGAATAAATGAACAATAAGTAGCAAAATGAATTTTTCTGATCTCGATAAAATGCACAAACATCCCTTAATCTCCCATGGGTTGCATATGAACAGACGCAATTTTCTATCAAAGGCTAGCATTGGCATAGGTGGACTGGCCATGGCCTCTATGGCCAACCCCATAAAGGCATTTGGGAACATTGAGCAAAATTCAAATGAAGGTGCTATTCCAGAAGGAATCAGACATTTTGCACCTAGGGCGAAAAGGGTAATTTATCTTTTTCAAAGTGGAGGGCCATCACAGCATGACCTGTTTGACCATAAACCGTTGCTTCAAAAGATGGATGGACAGGAATTACCAGATTCTGTTCGGAACGGCCAACGGGTAACGGGCATGACTGCAGGCCAAAAATCCTTTCCCTTGGCAGGTGCCCAATTTAATTTTAAACGGTATGGTAAATCGGGTATTTGGATAAGTGAGCTATTGCCACATACGGCGGGAATCGCGGATGAAATCTGTGTTATCAAGTCTATGCATACTGAAGCTATCAACCACGATCCCGCTTTAACTTTTTTCCAGACAGGTACACAGCAGCACGGTAGGCCCTGTATTGGGTCTTGGTTAAGTTATGGGTTGGGAAGTGAGAATAAGAACTTGCCAGAGTTTTGTGTTTTGCTATCCAATGGAACGGGGAAAACCAATGCCCAACCCCTTTCCGCTCGATTGTGGGGAAGTGGTTTTCTACCCTCACTACATCAAGGAGTACAATTTCGTTCAGGTAAGGACCCTGTGCTTTATCTATCTAATGCTTCGGGAATAGATGCGCAGACCAGAAGAAAAATGTTGGATTATTTTAGTGAAATTGAAGCCTTGCACTATAAGAATGAGCAAGATCCAGAAATCCAAACACGTATAGCCCAGTACGAAATGGCCTATCGCATGCAATCATCGGTTCCCGAAATGATGAATGTCTCTGGAGAGACACAGGCCACATATGATCTTTACGGTCCTGAATCAAAAGTTCCTGGAACTTATGCCGCCAACTGTCTTTTGGCAAGACGGTTGATCGAAAGGGATGTGAATTTTGTTCAATTATATCATAGGGGCTGGGATCAGCATTATAATTTGCCCAAGAACCTTACCAACCAGTGTCGCGATACCGATCAAGCTTCGGCAGCATTGGTAATGGATTTAAAACAGCGTGGGTTGTTAGAAGATACTTTGGTTATTTGGGGGGGAGAATTTGGCAGAACAAACTATTCTCAGGGCATTTTAGAAAAGGGCAATTACGGCCGAGACCATCATCCGCGTTGCTTTACCATGTGGATGGCAGGCGCAGGAGTCAAAAAGGGTTTCAGTTACGGCGAAACAGATGAGTTTGGTTATAATATTATTAAATCCCCTGTGCATGTTCATGACTTTCAAGCCACATTATTACATTTGTTGGGGCTAGACCACAAAAAACTGACTTTTAAACATCAAGGTCGTCGTTATAGACTTACCGATGTACACGGGGAAGTCGTAAAAGAAATACTGAGCTAATACCCATTCGACCTACAAAGTAAATAGACTATGCAGATTCAGATCACAGTATAATATCAATTAATTCTATAGTCTAATAGTTTTACCCTGAAGTTATGGAGCATACAAATCAAATAGTACGAATTATAAATCAAAGGGCAATTAATTTGAATGTTACATAGAAATGGATATGTTTACAGAACCATTTTATTTGAATCATCAACCGTAACCGGACTAAATAAATTTTGATGCCTGTTAAAAAACCAGTTTCATTCGACCCTCTACTTTCTAGTAATAAATACCAACCTCTTACAGTATATGAGAGGGTTGAGCAGTTATATAAAGATTTTAATGAGGATGAGATCATGCTTACTTCATCTTTCGCTGCGACTTCTGCATTTCTTTTAAAGGTCTTCTCAGATGTAAATAAGAATCAAAAAATATATTTTATTGATACTGGCTATCATTTTAAGGAAACACTTATTTATAAAGAATACCTAACCCAACTTTATGATTTAAATGTGGTGAACATTAATGCCAGCAAAGAAGAACATGAATTCACATCAAGTAACAAATTATGGTTAGAGCGACCAAATGAATGCTGTCGAATTAATAAGGTAAAACCACTTGAACAGCTCAAAAACCAATATAATATTTGGGTAAGCGGTTTAATGCAATGGCAAAGTGACTTCAGAAATACATTGAACTTTTTCGAAAATAGAGGCAGCATCACAAAATTCTATCCTTTACTGGACATTGATTTTGAATATAGAGACCAGTTTATAAAAGACCACCATTTGCCTTTTCATCCATTAAAATCTAAAGGATACTCTTCCATAGGATGTAAGCATTGTACAGTTCCTGGGGATGACAGATCAGGCAGATGGAATAATTCCCCTAAAACGGAATGTGGCCTTCATTTATAAAAAACGAAAAACTCAAATTCGTTGGTACAATATCAATTCTATGCATATTTGGTTGTGCCAATATTGGTAGGTTTGGGTTAACAGGAAGCTCTTTTTTTGTAATGACATTCTGGTCAGGCGGAGCATTAATTCACGATAATAGAGATTTTTTTTTGAAGTCCCTAATTTGCATATTCTAGAATTTTAAAAAGTGAGGTTTTCATGGGCCAATATAATTCGAGCAGAATAATCAGAAAGGAAACCATTGATTTTTGGAGTACTATTGGACACCTTTGTAAATACATATATTTATAGCAATGAAAAAATCAAACAAAATCAAACTAAATAAAGCGTGCCTAAAACAAGGAATATGGTTTTTATTGCCCTTAGTTATGTTAGCTATGCAAATGAATGCCCAGATTACGAAAAGGGAACGTCCTAAACAATGGGAAACATTGATTCCTGGAGGGCGATTTATGGACTTATTTCAACCTATTCCCACTATGGCAACTTTAACAGAAGATACATGGGGAGCAGACTACGTAGTTCCCAGATATATTGATAATGGAATCGAAGACCAAGAGTGGTCTTATTGGGGAGGCAACACCCTTCTTGGTTCTGATGGCAAATATCATTTATTTGTGTGCCGCTGGCGTGAAGATTCGGCTAAGGGACATATGGAATGGTTCAATTCACAGGTGGTCCATGCGGTATCAAATAGTTCTTTGGGGCCATATAAGGTAAAAGAGGAAATTGGGCCGGGCCATAACCCAGAGGTCTTTCAAATGGCAGATGGTCGCTTTGTTATTTATGTTATTGATGG
>JAGLKG010000019.1 GCA_023141835.1 Maribacter sp.
CCCTTCAACATCATGAACATAATCTTCGTGAGTGGTCAAAAGAGGGTCAGCTCCCGTAAACAATTCCTGCCAACGGAGACCATCCAAAGTTATTAAAACAATATTTGGATTTTTTGAGTCTTGTGCGTTTACCGATTGATTCCATATCCCAAAAGCGGCAAGAATACATACTACTAATACTGTTTTTTTCATAATGGGAATGGTATTCATATTAAAAATTCATCTAAAGTAAACAAAGAAAATGTTCAAATCCATAATTTCCTTTTCTTAAACTTAAGTTTTACACATTTTGTGAAAAAATCAAATTCGTCAGAATCAATAGATTTCAAGGACTTTGATTTCTTCTTTATTAAAAGTAACAGTATCCCCTACAGATTTTCCCATTAGCAGTTTTCCTATTGGGGTAACTGCTGATATACAATATACCAAATGATTTTCTTCTTGATATTCCCCTGCGGATATACCCAAAAAATAATTGGCCTTGGAGGTATTCACCAAGTTCCCCAAACTGGCCCACTTGGATTTGTCTTTGATATTGACCTTTGCCAATACTTCTTTGGTCTTTTCGGCTTCAGCCAATTGCTGGCCGAACTTTTCGCGTTCCAATTGTAACATGGCCCGTCCCGTTTCATGTTTGTCTCCGGCACTGCTCTTGGTCTCCGAGCCAAGGGCAACTTGAACCTCTTTTATCCGAGATTGGATACGATTAATTCTTTCTTCAACATAGGTAGCACAAAACTGATATAGGTTTTCTTTTAGGTTCATAACCTAAATAATGTGTTTTAAATTCTAATAATATAAAAGAGACGTTTTATTGGTCTTCGTAATGATATAAATCGGCCAGTCTGTACACAAGGTAGTTGATCATGCTGTCCTCAGTACTGCCATTTTGGTACATTTTCTGAATTTGATTCCTGTTTTCAGCCCTGAAAAAATCCAAATCATTAGATCTGAATTCACTAAATATATTCCAAGATTTTAGTCCTTCCAGCATCTGCCAATGCGCGTGGTACTTTTTATTTACCATTTCATAGTCTTTTTTGAAAGCCTTATCTTTTTTTAGATTTGGGTTCTGGTGCATGGAATTCCAACGATTGTATTCCGCCTTAAGACGTTTATCGGCATTTTCCGCCTCGGAGATAATTTTCACATAGGCCCTAGAGGTCAAAGAATAGAACCGTTTATCGAAAAGGGCTTCCATATCTATCTTGGAACTAAATGGGTCTTCTACAATTCCTGTTTCGGTATTACTTGCATAATACTCCCCACCGTTGGAGGGCTTTTCAATATTTTTGGCCAACAAGGAGTTCTTCCAGGCTTCAGTCTTTATCAATTCTTTCCATACCCGAGTATATTCCCTCTGATAGTTAGTTTTTGAAGAAGAGCAACCTACCACTAAAATAACTACCAGCATCGAAACCGTTCCAAGAATATTGGACTTAAACACATTTTTGGCCATAAATCACCTTTTAGTAACAACGTAATTTCCCATTTCAAAAAAATCGCAAATACGATAATCCCGATTTCGACTAAGTGCAGTTGTTGTAAAGATGATTGGGGTTGAAGATAAAACCAAATGCCTAGGTTCTTTTATCTAAGTCTGACAATATAGTAAGAAAAGTGAATACTATGCTAATTTTCAAAACGAAAGTTTAGCAAGGATTTCTGAAAAACTTCCAAAACCAAAATTTTGGCTGTGGGAAATTTAGTGTACAAGATTAAGGCACAATAACTTAAATTCATGCCGTTGGATAAAAAACCCCGACGCAATAGGTCGGGGTCTTAATATTAATTTTCTTGTTCAGGGGCCATTTCAAAATCCTCCATAAACTTGGTGGTATAATTCCCTGCCAAATATTCTGGATGATCCATGAGTTGCCTATGGAAAGGTATTGTGGTCTTTATGCCTTCGATTACAAATTCGTCCAAAGCGCGCTTCATCTTGTTAATGGCTTCCTCTCGTGTCTGGGCCGTTGTAATCAACTTGGCAATCATTGAATCGTAATTGGGAGGTATAGTATAACCACTGTACACATGGGTGTCCATTCGAACGCCATGTCCTCCTGGTGTATGCAAGGTGGTAATTCGTCCAGGTGACGGTCTAAAGTCGTTAAAAGGATCTTCTGCGTTGATCCTACATTCAATGGAATGCAGTTTTGGGAAATAATTCTTTCCAGATATAGGAACACCTCCTGCAACCAGTATTTGCTCCCTAATCAAATCATAATCAACCACTTGTTCAGTAATGGGGTGCTCTACTTGAATACGGGTATTCATTTCCATGAAGTAGAAGTTCCTATGCTTATCAACCAAAAACTCTATGGTCCCCGCACCTTCATATTTAATAAACTCAGCTGCCTTTACAGCGGCATTGCCCATATCTTCCCTAAGCTTGTCGGTCATGAAGGGAGAAGGTGTTTCTTCCGTCAATTTTTGATGCCTTCGCTGAATTGAGCAATCTCGTTCAGAAAGATGACAGGCCTTACCGTATTGATCACCCACTATTTGAATCTCGATATGTCGTGGTTCCTCAATCAGCTTTTCCATATACATTCGCCCATTCCCAAAAGCTGCAGTTGCCTCTTGCACTGCACTTTCAAAGAGGTCTTCTAAAGTATCTTCTTTCCAAACGGCCCGCATGCCCTTTCCGCCACCACCTGCAGTGGCTTTTATCATAACAGGATACCCCATCTTCTTGGCCACCCTTTTGGCATCTGCAACATCTTTCAAAAGTCCATTGGACCCAGGAACCGTAGGGACTCCGGCTTTCTTCATGGTTTCTTTGGCCGAAGCCTTATCACCCATTCGATCTATATGTTCCCCCGATGCGCCAATGAATTTTATTTCATGCTCAGCGCAAATTTTTGAGAATTTTGAATTTTCCGATAAAAAGCCATATCCAGGATGTATTGCATCTGCATTGGTAATTTCAGCAGCAGCAATGATATTGGGCATCTTAAGATATGATTCACTACTTGGAGCTGGACCAATACAAACGGCTTCATCTGCAAACCTAACATGTAGACTTTCTTCATCGACTTTTGAATAAACAGCTACGGTTTTAATTCCCATTTCCTTGCAGGTTCGGATAATCCGTAAGGCTATTTCACCCCTATTTGCAATAAGTATTTTTTTGAACATCTTCTGAAGTTTTAAATTTTAAGTTCTAAGTTTTGAATAGTATAAAGCACCTATCTCAACACTTAAAATCTACTAAGATGGATCTACCAAGAACAAAGGTTGATCAAATTCTACTGGTGAGGAATCCTCAACCAGTATTTTGACTATTTTCCCGGATACTTCAGACTCAATATCATTGAACAATTTCATTGCCTCAATAACACAAAGCACATCTCCTTTCCCTATGTCAGAGCCAACTTCAACAAAATTAGGTTTGTCTGGAGAGGGTTTTCTATAAAAGGTTCCAATAATCGGAGACTTGATCATAATATATTTGGAATCATCTTCAACCTCTTCTTTTGAGGTAATTGTTGGTACAGCTGCTTCAGGTTGTGCCGGCATAGCAACCGGGGCCATTGGGGCCTGTGCCATAGGAATCTGTTGTACAAAAGTGGTTTCCTGCCCGGCACTGATAGATCCGGTTCTTATGGTAATTTTGATATCATCCGTTTCTAACTTTACCTCGCTTGCTCCAGATTTAGCCACAAATTTAATGAGGCTCTGTATTTCCTTAATATCCATAGAAAATGATTTTAATTTAGTTAATTGGTTTATTTGTCATATGCCCATTTCAAATAAATGGACCCCCAGGTAAAACCACCACCGAAGGCAGCAAATACCAAATTATCTCCCTTTTTTAATTGGTCTTCATAATCGTACAATAATAATGGCAGTGTGGCAGATGTTGTATTGCCATACTTCTGAATATTCGTCATTACTTTTGAATTATCCAAGCCCATTCTTCTGGCAGTAGCATCAATTATGCGCTTATTGGCCTGATGTGGAACCAACCATGAAATATCTTCATCCGTCAATTCATTGCTCTCCATAATCCTTGCAGCCACGTCGGCCATGTTTGAAACGGCAAACTTAAAGACAGATTTACCATCTTGATAAATAAAATGTTTCCTGTTCTTTACTGTTTCTTCTGTTGCCGGCATTATAGAGCCCCCTGCATCCATCCCCAAAAATTTTCTGCCACTGCCATCAGCCCTTAAATATTCATCCTGTAGACCCAACCCTTCAGTATTAGGTTCAAAAAGAACGGCTCCTGCACCATCCCCAAAAATAATACAGGTAGTCCTATCTGTATAATCAATAATAGAGGACATCTTATCGGCACCTATTAATAGAACTTTCTTGTATCTTCCTGATTCTATATAACTTGCTGCAGTGGACATTCCGAATAGAAAACTGGAGCATGCGGCCAATAAATCGTACCCAAATGCGTTCGTCGCTCCTATTTCTGATGCTACAAATGCAGCGGTAGAGGCAACCATGCCATCTGGTGTAGCCGTGGCAACCATTACCAAGTCTATTTCGGTAGGGTCAACCCCTCCTTTTTCTATTAAATCATTAGCGGCTTTTATAGCCAAATAAGATGTGCCCTCGCCCTCATCTTCTTTTAGAACGCGCCTTTCTTTGATTCCCGTTCTAGTCGTAATCCATTCATCATTGGTGTCAACCATGCCCTCAAGCATTTTATTGGTCAAGATAAATTTGGGAACATATCCCCCTACAGCCGATATGGCCGCTGTAAGTTTGCTCATACTAAAATTTCTTTTATATCAAAAACCTGAAAAATGCGTCAAAAGTGAGGAAAATTAATGATTTTTTGGGACTTTTTGCTCAAAAAGCGTTTTTTTGAACAATTTTAGGACTTTTATTGAAACATTGGCTAGTTTAGTATTTCCCCAAAGTAAATGTCATTTTTCTTATAGTCATTGCATACAAAAACCCCTGCTAAATTAGCAGGGGTTCAAAATTATGTATAAAATCGAGATTAGGCCTCGGCTTCTTCGGTCTGATCAATAAGTACTTGGCCCTTGTAATACAATTTACCTTCGTGCCAATGTGCCCTGTGATATAAATGCATTTCTCCTGTTGTAGGATCCTTGGCAATAGTAGGAGCCACTGCCTTGTAATGGGTTCTTCTCTTATCTCTCCTTGTTTTGGAAATTTTTCTTTTAGGATGTGCCATTTAAAAATTATTTGTCCGTTCGTAACTTTTTCAATTCATCCCAACGGGGATCAATCTTTTCTTTGTCTTCTCTTATCTCTTTTGGATGCAGCTCTTCCAGTTTCTTCAATGCCACTGATTCCAAAGTGCCATCCAGAACCCCTGGATGAACTCTTTTTTGTGGAACTGCCAAAACCAGCATTTCATAAATGTATTGGGCAATGTTCAATCGATGTTCACTATGTGGAATAATCAATATCTCATCGTTCTCATCGTTGTATTCATCACCGAATTTGACAACCAACTCCAAAGACCCTGAAATTTTTTGGTCATAGGGTTCACCTGTAGTGTCACACTCTACATTCACCGAGCCTTCTGCCTGCATTTCAAGTTCCATCATGGTGCTCATTATATTCAAGACCACATGTAACCTTATGCTGACATCGTTAAACTCATTATATCCAAAAGATTCAAAGAACTTATTTTCAATAGTATAATCAAACTCGTGTTTTCCTTGCTTCAATCCTGAGAAAGGAATATGGAACTCCTTTTGCTTCATCACTACAACACTTGTTTTTAATACTCCAGCCTACATAAAGGCGGGTGCAAAGATACTTTTTTTTTGATAATTGCCAATAAACTCTCCCAAACTTTTATAAATCGGCTAATAAATGATTAAATTGAAGTACAAGCTTACCAAATAAGCGCATAATGAGTGGATCTGGACATGTTCAGGATATGAACAATCGGCTAAAACAAAACCGGGCACAACGCCCATCTAATCGTCCAAAATTCAGGGAGAACAACCGTGAAAACATTTATTCGCATTCTAGACACCAATACCAAAGTTCAAAACCGTGTCGGAAGAAAAACTTGCCAAAATAAAAACCCGCATTAGGGAACGTTCCGAAAAAGAATGAAAAAAAGAATCGACAGTTTTCATTGTTATTGTGATTGTTGGGCTGATAACGGTAATTGTAATTTTTGGCCAATTTAACTAGGGGTCACATGCTTTGCCCACCAACCTATACGCTTTATAAATCAACGCCTCACTTTCTGTTTTTGTAATGGACTTTCGGTCAATTCAAGATATTCTCGACGGTTCTTAAAAATGGAAATCGACTTAAAAAGAGCTTCTTTGAATGAGCTGTTATCAGCTGTACCCTTGCCTGCAATCTCGTAGGCTGTTCCATGGTCCGGTGAAGTTCTTACTTTTGAAAGTCCTGCCGTAAAATTAACCCCTTTCCCAAAAGACAAGGTTTTAAAGGGTATTAATCCCTGGTCATGATAGGCCGCTAAAATAGCATCGAAATTCTTATAGGCATCGGAACCAAAGAAACTATCCGCTGAATACGGCCCAAAAACCAAATGCCCTGCCTCCGACATTTCCTTGATGACCGGTTTTAGAATCTCATCATCCTCTTTGCCGATAATACCATTATCACCACTATGCGGGTTAATTCCTAGAAGGGCTATTTTTGGCCGGCGAATGCCAAAATCCATTTGCAAGGATGTTTCAATAATCCTTATTTTGGTTCTTATCAAAATCGGATTTATGGCCGAAGGTGCATCTTTTACCGCAACATGATCTGTGAGCAAACCAATTTTGAGTGTATCGGTAACCATAAACATAAGACTTTCGCCATCAAGCTCCTGTGCCAAAAAGTCTGTATGGCCCGGAAAATTAAAATCTTCTGCTTGAATGTTTTTTTTGTTGATCGGAGCCGTTACCAAAACATCAATCTTGTCCTCTTTTAGTGCTTTGACAGCTGCTCGAAGCGATTTAATAGCATACATACCCCCTTCTTTGGTTTCTTGACCAAATTCTATTTTAGGGACTTCTTTCCAAACATTGACCACATTGATCTTACCTTCAATGGCTTTACTTGCATCATGTATACCATTATAGTTGATTGTAATATGCAGCTCGTTCTTTTGGTGCGAAATGGTTTTGTTGGAGGCAAAAATAACGGGCGTACAAAAATCAAGCATGCGTGTGTCTTCAAAAGTTTTGAGTACAACTTCACACCCAATTCCGTTTAAATCACCAATGGATATTCCCACTCTTATTTTTCTGCTTTGCTGCATTATATCTTTACCTTTGTATCTTCTTTAGAAGCACAAAACTACTTAATTTAAACGACACATGTTTACGGGAATTATCGAATCTTTGGGTAAAGTACACCAATTGGATCAGGAAGGTGGAAATCTTCATATTAGCATA
Source organism: Maribacter sp. (assembly GCA_023141835.1). GTDB lineage: Bacteria > Bacteroidota > Bacteroidia > Flavobacteriales > Flavobacteriaceae > Maribacter_A. The sequence continues at coordinate 7,365 of JAGLKG010000019.1, forward strand.
AATTCAGCCATTACTCCAGCACTGAAAATTGACCAAAGTGTGGCCCACAATGGTGTTTGCTTAACGGTTGTTTCTATCAGTGGTGATACCTACACTGTGACAGCCATCGAAGAGACCTTACAGAAAACCAATTTGGGCGAACTGCAAATAGGTGCCAAAATAAACTTGGAAAGGGCTATGGTCCTCGGGTCGCGTCTAGATGGTCATATTGTTCAAGGTCATGTTGACCAAACCGGAAAGTGTATTTCTGTTGCCGAAAAAGACGGCAGCTGGTTCTTTACGTTTGAATATGATACAGCCCCTAATAATGTGACCATTGAAAAAGGCTCTATCACCATTGATGGGGTAAGTTTAACCGTTGTGGATTCTGGCAAGAACACTTTTAGTGTGGCTATCATACCTTATACCTATGAGCATACACGTTTCAATACGTATAAGGTCGGGAATACTGTAAATCTTGAATTTGACGTTATTGGGAAATATGTGGCCCGATTAATGCATCTTTGAAAGTGCCGATATATATGTGGAGAGAAAAATCTCTCCGTTTCATTTGGGTATTAAAGACAAGGTTGTTATACTTTAATGAAAATCTTCTTTTTATACATTACATAAGCAAGAAGCATGTAAAAGCTCACGACTGTAAGACTGTATAAAAGCGAAGAGAGCTCCATAGACATAAAGTCTTGCACATATATGTTTTGGAAAAGCCAGCCATGAATCGAAGTTTCTTCCTGTATTTTAATGGAATAAAATAGTTTTGAGAGAAAACTTGAAAGGAAATACACGGTTATGGCATTGGCCCCGGCATATTTGAATATACTCCCAAACTTCAATCCCTTAACATCGGACACGTAATAAATGAGAGCCAAGAGTATGTTCGCCCAACCTGCAGTTACGAGTACAAAACTACTTGACCATAATGCTTTGTTTATTGG
>JAGLKG010000190.1 GCA_023141835.1 Maribacter sp.
ACAGACGTATTAACGACGGACTATCAAATCTAACATTTGCCCAACGTGAAGATGGCTCTTATTTAATGGTCTGTCGTGGAGGTGGCATTTGGTTTAGTGAAAATGGTATGGCTACGTTTAACCAAGTAACTGACAAAAGCATTTATCCAGCGGTTGAGGGTGCATATGAAGATCCTGTAGTTTGGCGTACGGAAATCCAATATCATATGATTGTCAATGATTGGTTGGGGCGTATTGCCTACTACTTACGGTCCAAAGATGGGGTTCAATGGAAGATAGAACCTGGGGAGGCATATTTGCCGGGAATCGCTACCTATACCGATGGTTCACATATTGATTGGTTCAAATATGAACGCATAAAGGTCCTGCAGGATGAATATGGAAGAGCCATCCAAGCCAATTTTGCCGTTATCGATACACTCAAACATCAAGACCTGCCCAAAGATGGCCACAGTTCAAAAAATATTGGAATACCATTGAACGTAGGCAAAAGAATTACAGTTCTAAACGAGGATAAAATTGATGGTAAAACCAAGTCCATAAGAGTTAAAATCCGTGCTGAAAAAGGTTTTAACCCGCATAAGGATTTGGACATGGGTTCCCTTCGTTTTGGTGCTTCTGAACACGTGAATTTTGGTGGAGGAAGCAAGGTTTTAAACACCGAAAAATCAGACCAAGACCTTATTGTCACATTTAACGGGGCTGATAATGGTCTGACCGAAAATAACTTTGTTGCCAAATTATTGGGAAAAACAACGGATGGGGAACTTCTTTTTGGTTACGCACGCTTACCTGAAATAAACTACATAGAACCAATTCTTTCTGCTCGAATGCCTACATTCACAAAAAACGACCGGGGGAACATGATCGAAATTGAAGTAGAGAATTTTGGTCAGGTTGCCTCCGAAGTATCCAGCCTTAAAATAAAGGCCACCGATAAAAATGGGGATATAAAGATCATTACAGCTAAAATCCCTCCACTCGATTCGTTTCAAAAAACAAACTTAAGCTTGAAAGTCGACATGGACCATCGAGAAAATAAGGAGCTAGATGTTGAAATAACCATTTTCCCAAAGAATCAAAGTCCCGTTTTATTGCATGGAAGCATACTCTTGAAAAAGTAAGTCAATCTGATATAGGTTTTATCTTTCCTGAAATTTAAACAAATGGAAAATCATGCATGTATGTCCATATTCTTAACCGCTTACTTCCCCAGGTTTTGGAAACTTTCTCATCCGTGAATATCTTTTGTAGCTATCAAAAATTTCAGTATCGGGGCCCACTACTCTAGGATCTTTCGATTTTTTCAACTCCTTCATCAGTTCCTTTTGTAACGTACTTTCAATAGATTTGAATTCCTGTTTTCCAGATAGATTATTCAGACAAAGGGGGTCATTTTGGACATCATATAACTCCACTTCGGGTCTTTTCGCGTGTGCAAGGTCAAAATACCTGCGAATGTTTTCATCCTCATAATTTTCAATAATGTACGTTTTTGTGGGACAATCATCAATATCGGTAAATGCTCCATGCGAAATATAAGCGCCGTTTTCATCCAAACCGTACATTGGCAACAAGGCAGTAGTGTCTTTGGGATTATATTTTACGGGCGCCCCTGCAGGCCAACGCTCGGGTTTCATATTCCAGATGTACATGAATTCCTTGTTCCGAATAACACGCTGTGGATATCCCCAATTCTGGTGTCTGGAAGAGGAATGCCGCTCCCTACCTGCAAAGACATACTGCTTTGTATCAGAAACCACTCCTTGTTCTTTGGATTGTAGGATAGAGAGTATACTTTTCCCTGTAATGGGTAACATTCCCTTTGTATCAGTATTTGTGAGCTCAAGGATAGTAGGCGCCAAATCAACAAAACTAATAGGGTCCTTGACAATTCTAGCTCCTGGGAAGTTTTTCGGAAAACGAATTGCCATGGGCACATGAACGCCATATTCAAAACTATTGGCCTTGGCACGTGGAAAAGGCATCCCATTATCCGCAGTAACTATAACAATGGTATTATCCAATTCCCCTATTTCCTCAAGATATTCCAGCATTCTTTTTAGATGCAGGTCAAACCATTCAATTTCAACAGCATAATCCAACATATCGCCCCGGGTCACTTCGTTATCAGGAAGAAATCCTGGGACCACAGCATCTTCGAGCTTTTTGCCCATCCGTTTCCAGGAGCCCTTTTCATAGGACCTATGGGGTTCCTTGGCTCCGTACCAAAAGAAAAACGGTTCTTTCTTCCGGGTGTTATCCATGAAATATTTAAAGTTCTCGAAATAATTGGTCGCATCAATTCCACTGGCAAAGCGTTCATCCGCATTGGGTCCATATTTTATCTCACTATGGGCCACGCCGCCAGCATTGGTCTTTCGAAACAATGAATCTTGTTCTTGCTCAGCATATCGAAAAGGACCTACACCTTTTCCTGTTCTTCCTGTTGTATATCCATTGTTTTCAAGAAGGTCTATAAATGAAACATGTTTTTTCAACCAAGAAGAGGCATGCTGGCCAGATTGTTCATTTTGCCAATGATAACGCCCTGTGACAATTGAACTTCTGGAAGGTGCACAACCGGGAGAACCTGCAATGCAATTTGAAAAATAAATCCCTTCGCTGGCCACTCTGTCAAAAGCAGGCGTTTTAATGAATTTACTTCCTTCAAAACTCGTATGTCCAAAGGATTGATCATCACTAATTGCAAAAAGAATGTTCGGACGTTTTTGATTCGGAGCATCTTCCTTACAACTCATAATAACGAGTAATAGAAGTGCAGTGTTACATATAGTTTTTAGTTTCATATAACTAGGGGTTTTATAGTACTAAGAATCAAGGAAAATCCAAATGAATGTTTCCTTCGGTGGTGTCTTTCCAATTATCCGTTTTAAAGGGTGAAACTGGTAAATTAATTTCATTATAAAGGTTGGTGACCAAAGCATTGGACCAACCAAACCGGACCGCTACAGGCCTTTTTACTTTATTGGACCAAACTTTTAATTGGTTTCCATTTATAATTTCGGCTTTGGCCTTAACAAACTTCTGGTCTTTTCCAGCAATCGTTAAGCCTACGATTTCAGTCCCTCTGGCTTTTAGTACTTGTGCATGGCTAAAACTCAAAACCATTGTATTGCCTTCTATTTTGTGGGATGTATTTAGTGGACTGGTGTATTCCCCTTCCCATTTTTTATAATCATTGTGCAGGGCCAACATCGCTAACCGTTTGCCTACGGGTTGCTTTCCCCGAGGATGTATATCGTTAACTTGGGCAATATCTGTGATGACCACCATGCCCGTGTTTTTCACAAGGTCTAAAGTTTTAAGCTGTGCGTCCCTTAATTCGGCTGATTTTAGGCCGTCAAAATCATTATAATGATAAGGGGCTATTTGCACATAATAGAATGGAAAGTCCCCTTGGTTCCATACATTCCTCCAGCTTTTTATCATAGCAGGAAACAAGGTTCTGTATTGATGTGCCCGCTGCACATTAGATTCTCCCTGATACCAAAGGGCACCTTTTATAGAATAAGTTTTTATGGGATGAATCATTCCGTTGTACAGGGCAAAAGGAATGTGTTGATCTCCGGGAAGGTTGCGCTTGGGTCGTGAAGCCCAATCAAATTCTTCTCCTTCTTTTTGATTGGCCCGCCACTCGGCCGTGGTTTTTATCCAATCCAATCTATTTTCTTGCATTTTCGCTTCATGTTCATCATACCACTCCACAATATCTTGATGTCCTTCTTGTGCTGCGGTTCCCTTGTCAATCCATGCCTGGGCCCCTGAACCGCCCCAAGCCGAAATAATCAATCCTATCGGCATATCGAGTTCTTCGAGTAAATTTCTGCCAAAAAAATAGGCTATTGCACTTTTATCAATGGTACTTTCAGGTGTACTTACTTCCCATCGGGCATTGACATCTTCTTGGGGATCCCAAGCCAATGTATTGGGAATATGTAAAAATCGAATGGATGGATATTTGGCATTTTTGAATTCTTCATAGGCATTGTTCGAATTTTTCACCGACCAGGCCATATTGGATTGCCCGGAACATAACCAAACCTCACCGATCAATACATTTCTAAGGAATACCTCATTTTTCCCTTTCAGAATAATTTGATGTGGAGTATGGCTTCCTGCAGGTGTAAGTAGCTCAGTCTTCCAGTTTCCTTGGTTATCTGCTCGTACAGCTATTTCAGTTCCCCAACTGGCCATGATACGGATATGTTCACCGGGATCAGCACTCCCCCACAATTTAGCAGCTGTATTTTGTTGCAGTACCATATGGTCTCCAAAAACAGCGGGCAGCTTTACATCTGCCCGTAATAGGATTGGCATAATCAATAGTCCTAAGAGGGTAATCCTTGTCAATGTTTTAAAAATGTGCTTCATGATTTATACTATTTTAACCCGTTGTGCATTATTTTACTATTAATTTATCGTACTGTCTCGCTAAAGATATAAGATATCATGTTTCGACTTGGCTCAACAGAGGTCGTTATTAAACGTAATCCCTAAGACTTGATTTTAACCCGTTTACAATGGAAATCCAATTGATCACTTAAAATATTTAAATATCTCCTTGGCAATCAGTTCGTGCCCCAGCTCATTGGGATGATTGACCTGCGACATGTATTTGGAAAGTTCCTCCTGATTCGAATATAGAGATTCAAAAGCTTTGTAACTGTCCACTAGCCCTATTTGATTTTCATTGGCCAATCTTATAATCTGATCAGCATGTTTTTTTAATTCATTGTCCGAAGAACTATAATTAACGCTTTGGTCGGGCGAAGGGGTTAACAAAATCACCTTAACGCCCTGATTTTTTGCTTGCTTGATCATCTGGTTCCACGCAGCAAACGATCTTTCCAAACCAGGACTACGGTCATTTAAACCGTAATCGATGAACAATACCTCCGGTTTATGAATCAACACCTCTCTTTCAAATCTTTCAGCACCCTCTACCGAATTCTCGCCACCAATTGCAGTAATTATTACGTTAACAACTGCATAGGGGTACATGGACTTAATTTTTTTAAGTACCAAGGAGGGATAGGCAGACAAAGTATTTACCTGAGAAGCCTTAAAATACCCCGACGGTACGCTATGACCGTGAAAGACCATATTAATCGTTCTATTCCTGGGCCATTCTTTTTGCATTTCAGTCTTCAAGTCTTCCAAATAAATAGTTGGGGTCATGGTATTCGATGTTATTTACTGACTATGGGATACAAATACCATCAAGCCTATAAAGGGTGAAAATCTCATATTTATATTTTTCAAAATCAATCTATGCTCATTTTAAAATCTAACTATTGCTATTATTATTTACTTTTTAATTTATAGAGGTACAATCCACTTGGTTTGGGCCATGGTTTTGGGCGGGGACGATCTCGGTTTGCATTAAGGGTTTCCCATTTTAATAGATAGCGCATACCTACCTCATCAACTTTCCCCATGTCATTGGTGCTTTTTATGGACAATCCCGGGAAATCACCTTCAATTTCCAGTTGTTTTATAAAAGAATCAGCCTTGAGCACTTCTCCAATAGGTTTCATTTTATCATCCAATAAGATGGTACCAGTACCATACTTCAGATGCCAATAGTCGATTTCGAAATTTCCATCACTCCTTCTACTGAATCCATTCACCTTCACCTCTACATTGATACTGCCATTCCCCGAAAAATCCCATCGATAATCCCAATTGGTAACCTGATTTGAAACCCATTCCCCTTCAGATATTTGAGACACGTAAAACTGAATATTACCATCAGGGTCATATTTATGATATGCAAATAATGGATTGTTATCTTCATCCAAACATAGTTTTGCAGCTAGATTAATAATACCCCCCCGCACGGGTATCGGGTCAACAATGATTGATTTTTTATCGAGCGTGACAGGTAGTTTTATAGGATCCCCAAATGCATTGAACCAATGCTTCAAATCAGGGCTTTTCATGTATGATAAATCATGGTTGGTTGCACAATCCGGTGTATCTCTCCATACCCAATACACATGGTACCAGCCATCGGCCATTACTTTGGGTTGTGATTGATAAGCGTTCATGAGCCCCTGTCCGTCAGTCAAGGGCGTCTCCAGCAGCCTAGACCATTCGTTTTTGATGCTGGAGTATTTATTGTAAATCTCATTACCATTTCCACTGCCTCCATCACGATAATGATATATTAATTCGCCTTCTTTGGAAATCATAAAATGCGGATAAGTAACTCGCTTTTCCTTTGTTCCAACCATTTCCGTAATCTGTTCGAGCGTCGAAATATCACGTTGTTTTTTACTTCTAAAATAGGTAATGGGATGCCCGTGCATATTCCCAGAAAGATGAATAAAGTCATCTTTGTCAACACCTAAAGTAACATAGTTATGACTATCCCAACCCAATACGGTACTGGTACCTCCACTTGTTTCACGAAAGGTCGCTGGCAAGGTGTGTAACGAAAATGAGTCCTCGGTCAGATTACGTTGTCCGACAACCATATTTCTGTTGGTATTGTAATAGGCTATATACTGACGTTTTCCCTTAGTCAACAAACTAAACCCAACCGGATGACCCGCCCATACCGAGTCGATTTTTATAATCTGGGCAATGGATTCCGTTTTGCCGGTATCATCAATTACGATATGTTTTTGATTCGTTTGTGCTTGACCTTGCCAATAAACAAGTAAACACGTTAATAGAATCACGTTAATTTTTTCCATTGTGTTTTATTCCTGAAAACCTATTTCTAAATCAATAAGTCCGGTAATGAGAAGCATCTTCGACTTTGTTTCAATGGTTAAAGTAGCAATTTAACTACCTCCCCAATTCCTTTAACGTCCAATAGTCTTCCCTGTCCTTGGTCTCTTCCCGTATATCGCGTACATCCCTATTACTAATAGTGGTGGTATCGTTCATCGATCGAATATAACTGGCCACATTCGCAATCCAGTTGTCATCATTACTCTTCATGGGCAGCATTATTCCATAATCTTTTCCATCTACAGGTCCCCTAAGTCCGTTAAGCAGGATTTTGATCAACACTTCCTTATCTCCTATGACCCTTGCCGAACCAATCAAGGAAGGGGCTATAAGAGAAGCGTCTTCATTTTTCACTCCCATTAAGTCTGGCCCATGGCAGGTGATGCAAGTTTGCTTGTAAATATCATAGCCCTTGAATATTCTGCCCTTAAACCTTTGGGGTTGTCCCGCAATCCTATCCTTGAGTTTCTGCAATTGGGAATCGTCCTTTTTGAGGCTTTCAAAAACAGAGGTAGCTATTATTTCATTATTTCCATGTTTTTCGGAAATGGTATTCAACATTTCCGTAGCTTTTGTATCGACACTGTTCCGTAAACTTAAGGTCAATTGATTGACTACATTGATATTGGTGTCCGACATTAGTTTCTCCAAATGAAAAAGTATCTCCACATTGCCATTTTTCAGCAAGCCATCACTCAATTGGATGGCCGTGATACGTACTCTGGCATCTTCATCGGTGAATTTCTCTTGAAGAAGTGATTCATCTACCACACCCAAACCTTCTAAGACCCAAAGGGCATGGATACGTTGTAACGCAAAGTCGGTATTGCCAGAGAGACTATTCCAAAACGTCTTGGTTTCACGGGCCAATTCCTTGAGCTTTGGGATTATCGATTCATCATTCTTTACAATAAGTAGTTTTTGGGCCGTATTCCTGTACCAACCGTTCGGGTGTCCCAAATAATCCATTAATTCCGAAGTACTTTTATTCAATAAATCTGGCTTGTTTGTATCCGGCTCAATTTGTTCATGAACAATTCGATAAATCCTTCCCTTGCCAAAATTCTTATCAAGGCCCTTACGAACAATCACTGGTCGAATATGGCTCCCTTCACGTGTCCAGTTACTTTCTTGGATAATGCCTCGGTACATATCGACGATATACAATGCTCCATCCGGCCCTGTCTTTGCCTGTACTGGCCTGAAATTCAAATCGGTTGAAGCCATAAACTCCTTTTGATCATAGGCATTGTACAAGACCTTTTTTCCGTTTTCATTTTTTACTTTGGCCCTTCGGATCAATCGACCTACGGGTTCGGGAATAAATAAATCTCCGTAAGCATCTGGTGGTAAGGTGTGCCCTCTATAAATTTCTTGTCCTGAAATTCCGGTGAAATGATTAAGGGTTCCGTCCTCCCGCAACCTTCTTTCGGCTCCTCCCTGTACATCCGGTGTACCCACAACAGGCCAAGGCTCAATAAAACCTTCTGAAAGGCGACCTTCGGGATTTACATTTCCATACGTTGGATGTTGTTGAAAGCCATAAGCTGGGTTTTCCCCACCGGCCGAGGAATAATACATATGTCCCAAATCATCTTGGGTCAATCCCCACTGTCCGCTGGGCATATTATCCAAAGTATCTACCTGTAATTCCCCTTTGGTGTAGCGAAACCTCATTGGATTATAAGTGGTGTAAATCCAGTTGTCCAAATTCCAGACCAATCCACTTTGTTGGTGCTCCAAGTTACCACCACGGCGATTTGGGTTTACATACATGGGCGTTATTTCGTCCGCAACCCCATCACCATCGGTATCCCGATAACTGGTTATATTGTAGGAATAGGTTTCATTGACCAAAAGTCGGTCGTCAAGTGGTAATATCATCCTGGGAAGCAACAGGCTATCTATAAACACGGAGCTCTTATCCATTTTACCATCCCCATTAGTGTCTTCCAGCAACATAATTTTACTTATGGGTTCATCGGTACCATCCCCATCTACATTCTGCATATAAGTCTCCATTTGAGCCACATACATTTTTCC
>JAGLKG010000191.1 GCA_023141835.1 Maribacter sp.
GGCAATACGGGGGTGACAGGGAAACTATTATGACCGAATTGACTTCGTATTGTGATATCATTTTAGGAAACGAAGAAGATGCTGAGAAACATTTTGGGATCAAGCCTGAAGGCTTGGATATTACGACACAAGGACATGATGTGAAAGCCGAGGCCTTTTTATCGGTATGTGAACAAATGATGACAAAATTCCCGAGAGCTAAAAAAGTAATTACAACTTTAAGAGGATCTATTTCAGCATCTCACAATACATGGGCAGGGGTTTTATACGATGGTAAGAATATGTATGAAACACGTCAATATCAAATCACGGACATTGTCGATAGAGTTGGTGGAGGTGATAGTTTTATGGGTGGTTTGATCTATGGATTGCTTCAGTACCCGGATGATGACCAAAATGCATTGGATTTTGCGGTAGCGGCTTCTTGCTTAAAGCATACCATAAAAGGTGATGCAAATCTGGTTACGGTATCGGAAGTAGAGAAATTAATGGGTGGCGACGCCTCGGGAAGAGTAGCCCGATAATATTTGAAATAGCGGATTATGGCACAATATTCTAGAATTGAAGTAGCAAATGTAATGAAGGAGACGGGAATGGTACCTCTCTTTTATCATCCCGATATTGAATTGGGAAAAAAAGTGTTGAAAGCCTGTTATGATGGTGGCGCACGATTAATGGAGTTTACAGCACGTGGAGATTTTGCTTTTGAGGTATTTTCGGAGCTCAACAAATATGCAATAAAGGAACTACCGGGAATGATTATGGGCGTAGGCTCAATTACAGATGCGGCAGCGGCATCCATGTTTATGCAGATGGGAGCCAATTTCATTGTTACCCCTGCACTTCGGGAAGATATTGCCCAGGTCTGTAACCGTAGAAAAGTATTATGGTCACCAGGTTGTGGTTCTCTTGCTGAGATAAACAAGGCAGAGGAATTGGGATGTGAGATTGTAAAACTATTCCCAGGATCTACCTACGGACCGGGTTTTGTCAAAGCGATCAAAGGCCCCCAACCATGGACTAGTGTTATGCCAACAGGGGGTGTCAGTACTGAGGAGTCTAATCTCAAGGCTTGGTTTGATGCAGGTGTGACCTGTGTTGGTATGGGTTCAAAACTTATTAGCAAGGATATCATTGCAAAGGGCGACTTTGAAAAGTTAAAGGAAAACGTTAAAAATGCTCTGGCAATTATCCAACGCCTCAAAACAAACACTAAATGAGACATTATTCAAAATATATAAGGTTTAGTAAGCTCTTTTCGTTGGTGGCAGTGGTGCTTATGGCAATGGTTTTGTCATCCTGTTCAGAGACCAAGGACAAAAAGATGCTCTTTTTTGCCCATTCATTGCCCATATCACACCCGGTTCATAAAGGTATATTGGCAATGCAGAAGGCACTTAAAGAAAATTCTGGCGGCAAGTTGCAGATCAAGGTTTTTCCCGATGGTCAGTTGGGAAGCGAGCGAGAAGCCCTTGAACTTTTGCAAATAGGTAGTATTGCTATGACGAAGGTCAGCGCTTCTGCATTGTCGAATTTCGCTCCTGAATATAAAATTACGGTCATACCTTACTTGTTTCGCGATAGCGAGCACTTGTTCAAAAACCTTGAGGGCGAAGTAGGAAAACAGTTGTTGGAAAGTGGATCGGAATTTCTGTTACGCGGGGTTTGTTTTTATGATGCCGGAGCTAGAAGTTTCTATACCAAAGACAGACCGGTTAATTCTCCCGATGATCTTGATGGACTAAAGTTAAGAGTGCAGAACGATCAAATGTCTGTTGACATGGCTAATACCTTGGGAGCTTCGGCCACCCCAATGGCCTATGGGGAATTGTATACGGCGCTACAACAAAACGTAGTGGACGGAGCCGAAAATAACATTCCTTCCTTCGTAAGTTCCAATCATTATGAGGTATGCAAATACTATATTTTTGATGAACATACTATGGTGCCCGATGTCGTTATCATTGGGACCAAATTCTGGAACCTGCTATCTGAAGAAGAAAAGGGATGGCTAGACGCTGCGGCCAAGGAAAGTGTTGTCAAACAAAAACAATTTTGGCAGGAAACTGTCGTGGAGAACATGAAAATGCTCAAAAAAGCGGGAGTTGAATTTATCTATCCCGAAAAAGAGCCCTTTGTTAAAAAATCGAAACCGGTAATGGAACGTTTGATGAAGGATCCTAAATTGAAACCGATCATCGACAAGATAAACTTAAATTAATGGAAAAAATCTATCTTACTCTTAACAGGATTATTGAAACCTTCTTGGTTGTTATTTTCGGATTACTTGTAATCGATGTAGTTTGGCAAGTAGTGTCGCGTTATGTGGTCGGTCAATCCAGCTCATTTACCGAGGAATTTGCTCGGTTTTCCTTGATTTGGTTGACCGTTTTAGGAGCCGCTTATATCAACGGGAGTAAAGAAGGGCATTTGTCCATGGATTTTCTATTGAGCAAATTGCCCTCGGAAAAACGGAAAAAGCGACAAAAAATAATCCAGATGACCATGGCACTTTTTGCCTTGATTGTAATGATTATAGGAGGCGGTAATTTGGTATATATTACCTTGACCCTTGGTCAGACTTCGTCCGCACTACAAGTCCCATTGGGGTATGTTTACGCAATTGTTCCCATATCGGGTGTTATGATCATATTTTTTTCGATTTACAATATCAAGAAACTAAATTTTTGAAATGAGTATAGAGACCATTAGCATTCTAGTTCTTTTTCTGAGTTTTATCGTATTATTGGCCTACGGGGTTCCGGTTGCCTATGCAATTGGCATTTCCACTACCTTGACCTTGGTGTTGAATATGGCCTTTATGCCAGCTACGACCACTGCCGCTCAGCGGATGACTACAGGTATTGATAATTTTGCCTTATTGGCTATTCCATTCTTTATTTTGGCGGGAGAGATTATGAATAGGGGGGGTATTGCCAAGCGCTTAATAGATTTTGCCAAATCCCTTATTGGGAGTTTACCCGGTGGCTTGGCATTTGTAAACATTATTGCCGCAATGCTCTTTGGGGCTATTTCGGGATCGGCGGTGGCTGCGGCCTCTGCTATAGGAAGCACCCTCACAGATAAAATGGAAAAAGAGGGCTATCCAAGGGAATTCAGCGCAGCTGTTAATATTAGTTCCTCAACTACTGGATTATTGATTCCGCCTAGCAACGTGCTGATTATTTTTGCCTTGGCCAGTGGTGGAACGGCCTCGGTCGCTGCACTTTTTATAGCAGGATATATTCCGGGAATATTGGTAGGACTTGCCCTGATGATCATGGTATTCATTTATGCCAAACGAAAAGGATTGCCCAAGGCGCCTCGGGTGAGTTTTAAGAAACTGTTTCTTGATTTTAGAAGGGCGATATTGAGTTTGACCTTGTTAATAATTGTAGTGGGCGGAATTGTAGTGGGCATTTTTACGGCCACGGAAGCTGCGGCGATTGCAGTGGTCTATGCGATAATATTGGGTTTCATAAATAGAGAGCTAAAGTTCAGCGATTTTAAGCCTTTGCTACTACGCAGCGCTAGAACAACGGCTATCGTTATGTTCCTTATTGCAACCTCTATGGCTATGTCTTGGCTGTTTTCTTTTGAGGGAATTCCCGAGATGTTAACCTCGGCCTTGTTGGACAATGTGAGCAATCCCATTGTTATTTTTCTGATGATCAATATCATTTTACTCATCGTAGGAACCTTTATGGACATGACCCCGGCCGTTTTGATTTTCACTCCTATCTTTCTCCCCGTAGCAATGGCCTTGGGAATGCACCCCGTTCAATTTGGGATTATCATTGTTCTTAATTTATGTATCGGAGTCTGTACACCCCCGGTCGGTACATTGTTGTTTGTGGGAAGTGGTGTGGCCAAAGTCCCGGTTACAAAAGTAATCAGACCTTTATTGCCCTTGCTGGCTGTTATGGTTTTAGTACTTTTGTTACTTACTTATATTCCCGAACTGTCTCTTTGGATGCCAAGGGCTTTCGGTTTAATTGAATAAACTCGGTATTACAATAGTATAAAGCTACTCTGAAAAGCGCAATATAATTCCCCAACAACTCCTTCCCACAAATGAGAATCACCTTTTGTTTTTTACTTTTTTTAGTATTTATTGCTTGCCAACCAACTTTTGAAGAACCGAAAATTCCCTTAGATGCTTATCGGATTGAAGAAGGGTTCAATCTGGAAGTTATTGCTTCCGAACCCCTATTGAAAGCTCCTGTTGCTATTGATTTTGATGCCAAAGGTAGAATATGGGTGGCCGAAATGACCGAATTCATGAGTGATATTGATGGTGAGAAAGAGGATAATCCTACGGGCACCATTAAGATATTGGAAGATTTGGATAAGGATGGAGTGATGGATCATTCCAAAGTGTTTTTAAATAGTCTTGTGCTTCCTAGAGCGTTGGCATTCGCTTATGGGGGTTTACTGTATGCAGAGCCACCCAATTTATGGTTTGTTGAAATTGAGAATGATAAACCCAAAAACCGTGTTTTGGTAGACTCCCTGTATGCCGCAGAAGGTAATCCAGAACACCAGCCCAATGGGCTAATGATGAATGTGGATAACTGGATTTATAATGCCAAGTCCCATTTTAGATACCAAAGAAAAAATGGGGAATGGATCAAGGAACCTACTTCGTTCAGGGGGCAATGGGGTATATCTCAAGACAATTTTGGAAGGCTATATTATAATGATAACACCAGGCAATTGATTGGGGATTATATGCTGCCAAATAGATTGACCCGAAACCAAAACCACATCCCAAAATCTGGTATATCCGAACTATTGACCAAGGATCAAAGAGTATATCCATTACATGCCGCTGCTGTCAATAGGGGGTATGCGAAAGGAATCTT
>JAGLKG010000192.1 GCA_023141835.1 Maribacter sp.
ATACTGAATAAATTACCTTTTATTCTGGTCTACGATTGTCTGAATTTTTTTCTATACTGATTCAAATCATTTTGAATTTTCTATCCTCTCCTTACCTTGGCCAGAAATAGTTTTAGCCATGAATACTTCTGAAATACATCCGTTACCAAAAGAAACCTTTGAATCCCTGATGGAAAAAAGTGCACTCCATTGTGTTACTATCTACCTTCCCATGGATAAAAAGGGAAAGGAACAAAACCTACACCTGGCGCAGGCCCGTCTGAAAAAATGCATACGACAAGCGCAGGAACAGTTGGCCAATCGTCAAATGCATGTACAGGATATCGCCGATTTTCTTCAACCCATTGAACAACTGCTGGACAAGGTGGGATTATGGCGGAACCCCTCTGACGGACTGGCCTTATTTCTGGACTCGGGAGAAGCCCTCCGTTATTATAAAGTGCCTATCATGTTTGAGGAGCGAACCTATGTAGCGGGCCATTTTTATCTTTTGCCTTTGTTGCCGCTATATCACAACGATGGGCTTTACTATCTTTTGGAACTTAGTCAAGATTATGTAAAACTGTACGAAGCGTCACGGCACCATTTTAAGGATCTGTACCTAGAGGATTTCGCCCCGGGACAATTGGAAGAGGCGGTAGGCTTTGACTACAAACCAAAAATGTTGCAGTTTAGAACTGGTCAGAATATTCATAGCGCAGGCGCTTTTCATGGTCATGGTGAAGGCAAGGACGATGATAAAAAAGAAATAATCAGCTTTTTTAGAGCGGTAGATAAAGGTGTAAAAAAGGTAATTGTCGACCAAAATGCCCCTTTGGTATTGGCTTGTACGGATTATTTGCTCAATCTATATAGAGAAACAAGTACCTATCCGAATGTTTACGATACCAATGTGAGTGGTGATCCGGAATTTAAAGTGAAGACAAGCTTGCACCAAGCGTCTTGGGTTTTGATGGAAAGCTATTTCAAAAGAACGCAAACCGAAAAGGTAACACAATTTAACGAACGGTACCATACCCAAAAGACCTCCTATGAAATCGATGATATCCTCAACGCTGCCTTGAACGGAAGGGTCGATACCCTTTTCATTCAAAATGACACGGATATTTACGGTATTTGCGATATGGAAAACAACGAAGTCACTATTGATGATCAAGAAGAGATTTACAATACCTCATTGACCAACTTGGCCGCCATGGAAACATTTAGACAAGGCGGTAATGTATATTTTTTGTCATCTGATGAAATGCCGGTAAAAGGTAATTCGATGAACGCGCTTTTCAGGTATTGATAGCCATCTTAGGGAATAATTCAGTGAGGGGTTCCAGTATTCCGGGACTGATTCAAGTCATTGTGATTCGACCCCAAGCTTAATATATTTGACTAAATGAACCCCTAAAAGGGTTTATGCTAGATGTTTACATAAATATTAACTTAAAATCATTAGTCATGAAAAAAATAGTATTGGGTCTATTAGCCATAGGACTGACCACCCAAGCCTACACCCAGATCATAAAAACGGAAAAACTTTCCGAGGTTACGGTATATGCCACCAACTACAAGTATTTAAATAGCGTGAATACCGAAGAGGCAGCTTCCATACCCGTGGAAATGCTGGAGCGAAAAGTAGCGGCTTTTGATTATAAAAGCTCCGATTTTTATCAGGACGATTATGATCTGTACTATATTACCTTCTTTATTCCCAAGGGTAAAATCCTTGCCGCCTACGACAAGGATGGTAAACTTGTGCGCACCGCCGAAAAGTTCAAGAATATCAATTTGCCCATGGCCGTCAAAAAGGCCGTTTTGGATCGTTTTCCCGAATGGAGCATCACCAAGGATATCTATCTGGTTAATTACCATGAAGACAGGGGCGTGAACAAAAAGTATAAACTTAAATTGGAAAACGGAGACAAGATCTTGAGGATCAAAGTGGATGAAAAAGGGGAATTTCTTTAGGAATTAGGCCCTTATTACTAATCATTAAAAATAAATAGTTATGTCAGTATTAAAAGTTGTTGAGTTATTGGGCAATTCCAATGTAAGTTTTGAAGATGCCGTACAGCAAGTAATCAATGAAGCATCAAAAACCATAAAGGATATCAAATCGGTCTATGTAAAGGATATGCAAGTAGCCGTAGAGGATAACAAGATTTCGGAATACCGGGTAAATGCCAAAGTGACTTTTGGTATCCGGCAAAAATAAAAGGTGCTATTTGGCTTAGTTGGTTGATAAGGCATTCTAGAAAAGGTGACACCAGCTTTTTTAGGATGCCTCTTTTTTTTTAAGATGTAGTTAGAAGTGAATCGGTCTAACTGTATTTTCGTTTCCGACTGTTAAAATCATCTTGGTTGATATAGGTCATTGCCTATGGGCCCACTTATTAGGATCTTTAGAGAAATTAAAAACAAGAACATTATGGTACAGTCAGAGATATTCGACAAACATGTTGAAGAATACGAGAAATGGTATGAAGAGTATTCCGAGGTCTATCAATCGGAGCTTTCGGCCCTTAGGGAACAGTTACAGAAATTGCCCGAAAACATACGAGGTATTGAAGTGGGCCTGGGTACGGGTCGGTTTGCCCTCCCTTTAGGGATTAAAGAAGGTGTTGAACCTTCTGAGGCCATGGCCAAAAAAGCCATAAATAAGGGAATCGAGGTTATGGATGGGGTTGCAGAAAATCTTCCGTATAGCGATTTGCAATTTGATTTTGTGCTTTTCGTGACCATATGCCACTTGGACAATATTAAACATGCCTTGGCTGAGGCATATAGGGTACTAAAGCACAAAGGTGCAATCTTGATCGGATTTTTGGACAAGGACAAAAGCGTGGCGAAGCAATATATCGAAAAACGCCACCGCAGTACCTTCTTCGCAAAGGCCGATTTCTATTCTGTTGACCAAATACAGAAATTGCTCAAGGAGAACGGATTCAAGGATTCGGAATTTAATCAGACCCTGTTTGGCAATTTGAACGAAATCAAAGAGGTGCAAATTCCGAAACCAGGCTTTGGAGAGGGCTCCTTTGTAGTTGTGAATGGGACCAAAAAATGAAGATACAATACCTTCCCCATACAGCGGACATTCGGATGAAAATCTGGGGTTCCAGTTTAGAGGAATTGTTTCATGCAGGGGCAATGGGAATGGGTAATATTTTAAGGGATGGTTTTTGCGATAATCAAGTCTCTTTTGATCGAAGGTCGAAAATTGAAATTACAGCATCGGATCAAACCTGCCTACTTATCGATTTTTTGTCTGAGGTACTGTCTATTTCCTATGCCGAAAAATCGATTTTTTGTAAAGTGGATTTTATAGCGTTGACCCCATCGAAATTGATAGCCGAAATCTATGGAAGGCAGATTCTGGGTATTGACGAGGAAATTAAGGCGGTGACTTACCACGAGGCGGACGTACATAGAGACAACAATGGGCAATGGGAAACTGTGGTCATTTTTGATATTTGAGATATGAAAATCAACAAAGGAGACATTAATAAAATTGAAGATTATTTGTGGGAGATTCCCAAATCTTTTAGAGAGAAGATGAGGGTACCCTCCAGGGTATTGGCATCCGAACCCTTGCTCGATGCCATTATGGAAGATCGCTCTTTGGTACAATTGGTAAATATGGCTTCATTGCCCGGTATCCAAGGAGCTTCCCTTGTAATGCCCGACGTTCATGAAGGTTATGGTTTTCCCATTGGTGGCGTAGCGGCCACTTTGTATCCGGATGGGGCCATTTCTCCCGGCGGTATTGGCTATGATATCAATTGCGGGGTACGATTGCTGACTTCCAGCCAAAAAATAACGGAAATCAAAGATAAATTGGAAGCCTTGTCTAAAGAAATGTATACCCAGATTCCCTCAGGGATGGGAAAAGGCGGTCAAATCAAACTTTCTTTAGAACAAATAAACGAGGTACTGCTTACGGGTGCAGAGTGGGCGGTTGAACATGGGTATGGAGAAAAGGAAGATTTGGCTTTTATGGAGAGCAAGGGAAGGTTGCAAAATGCCAATCCATCTTTGGTCTCTGAAATGGCGAAAAAAAGAGGCGCCGATCAATTAGGAACCATAGGTTCCGGGAACCATTTTGTAGAGGTCGATTATGTTGAGGAAATCTATGAGGATACCATTGCAGAAGCTTATGGGCTATCCAAAGGTCAGGTGGTGGTACTGATCCATACCGGATCTCGGGGATTAGGGCATCAAGTCGCCACCGACTATATTCGTCAAATCATATCCGCAATGCCCAACTATGGTATTGAAGTGCCCGATAGGGAACTTGCCTGTGTACCCTTCAACTCCAAAGAGGGACAAGATTACTTTGGGGCCATGTGCGCTGCAGCTAATTTCGCCTGGTGCAATAGGGAAGTAATTTCGTGGGAGGTGCTAACCGCATGGGCAACTATCTTTGGACCTACCATTGAACCCTTGAAGCTGATGTACGATGTGGCTCACAATATTGCCAAAGTTGAGACGCATAAAGTGGGCGAAGTGGAAGCTCAGGTCATTGTACACCGTAAAGGGGCTACAAGGGCTTTTGGCCCAGGGTTTGAAGAACTGCCCGAAAGCTATAAAGCCGTTGGACAACCCGTAATCATTCCCGGAAGCATGGGTACTTGCTCCTATGTCCTGGCCGGTACCGCCAAAAGCAAGGAACTGACCTTTGGTTCCTGTTGCCACGGTGCTGGAAGGCGTTTGTCCCGAACTGCGGCTAAGAAGCAGGTAAATGCACCTGTACTTAAAGAGGAGCTTAGGAAAAAAGGTATCTATGTGGAAGCAGGTTCATTTAAAGGAATAGCGGAAGAAGCGCCCATTGCTTACAAAGATGTGAATATAGTTGTTGATACCGTGAGCGATTCCGGTATTGCTAAGAAGGTAGCAAAATTGAGACCCGTGGCGGTCATCAAGGGCTAGGCTTCTTTGATGCCTTGCTTTCTTCCAATAATTGAATGGCCTCTTGATCAGAAACCTGATAGAATTCTTTATAAAACTGCCCCACGGCCTGAAAATCATGAGGAGTCTGTAGACAGATTACTTCATCTACATTGGGGGTATCTTCCAGTTTCCGTATCGCTGAGATAGGTGCAACGGGTATAGCCACTACGATTTTGTTCGGTTTTTCTTTGTCTACCAATTCCATAGTGGCTAGAATGGTATTGCCTGTAGCAATACCATCATCCACAATAATCACCACTTTATCCTTTAGGTCTTCAGGAGACCGGTGCTTATAATATTGGTCGTGCCGTTCTTTTAGCTTTTTCCGTATTCGGGCGGTCTCTTCTTCTACATAGTTTGGGTGGATCTCTATCGCATCGGTCAATATGATACCTTCAAGGCTTACTGCCCCTATCGCATATTCCTTATGGAAGGGGTGGCCTATTTTTTTTGTGAGAACAACATCCAACGGGGCCTTCAGAGCCTTTGCAACAATCGCCCCGAGAGGTAGTCCTCCTCTAGGTATGGCCAGTACCACTGCATTTTCATTCTTGAACTTCATTAGTTTTTCTGCCAGTTGCAAACCTGCGTCGATTCTATCCCTGAACATCTTTTTCTTTTTTTTGCGTTTGTAGATATCGTGTGAACCAGTTGGCCGATATGTGCGCCACTTCTTCCAACTTGCCAGGTTCTTCGAACAAATGGGTGGCCTTAGGTATTATCTCCAATTTTCGCTCACATTGTAATTTTTGATAGGCCTTTTCATTGAGTTCTATGACCACATCGTCCCAACCACCTACAATTAAGAGGGTCGGGGCAGTGACCTTATGAAGGTCTTGTAAGGCCATATCGGGTCTACCGCCCCTGGAGACCACGGCCTTGATTTCTTTGCCATAAAAGGTGGCGGCCCGTAATGCGGACGCTGCTCCTGTACTTGCTCCAAAATACCCGATGGGCAAACTTCGGATTTCTTTTTGCTGTTGTACCCATTGCGTTACATCAACGAGGCGCTTTGTGAGCAGATCGATGTTGAACCGGTTTTCGTAGATTTTATCTTCATCTACGGTCAACAGGTCGAAAAGTAGGGTGGCTAGCCCTTTTTTCTGTAGCATTTGCGCTACAAAGTTGTTTCTGGGACTTAGGCGGCTACTTCCGCTTCCATGGGAAAAGATGACCATGCCAACGGCATTTTTTGGAACGACCAAGCCTCCTTTTAGGACAGCGCCATCCAATCGAATAGCGACCGTTTTCTGTATTTCTTTTGATACTATCATTCTTCAACAAGTTTTAAGTTCTTTAGATTCCTTCTTAGAAGTAAGGTGTAGGCTAGCAATCCGTAGGCAATGGCTATGATGACGATGGAAATCAAACCCCCCAATAAGGGAATAAAAGTCAATAACCGTATGACGAAGGCAATTCCCAAGGCGAGGAACGTCATCTTCCAAAAACCCCATGATTTATCATTTCGTTGTTTTAGGTAGTGGGCAAGCAATAAAGCTACGACCAAATGCCCGAAAAGGACACTAAAGATGTAGAACGATAGCAAAAAAAGACTTATGGGGATTCCGATGATAATGACAAAGGTCATCGCAATCAATAGAGGCAGCCCAAAGAGATAGATCAGGCCGTAACCCATACTTTTCCATATATTTTTATCCAGATAGGTTGCTGCTTCCGCGAAAATCCCCTTAAAGGAAACATTCATTAGAAGGAGGGTCAAAAAGGCGGAAAGCATATAGAAAATCCAAAAACCGAATGTCGCAATACCGAAGAATTTCCATAGAAAATCCTCATGCCCACACATCAGAGTTTCATCTAAATTGGCCGTTGTATTGACCAGCGCACTTTTGAAATCGACTTGTCCGTCTTCCGACCAATAGGAAACATTTTTGTGGAATTGGGCATTTTCGCCGATCTCGATGCTTTCGGCCACGATTTCGGAGGTACCGTAAATTTTCCCGTCGATTTCCAATTCCTCCCCATAAAGTTGGGCATCACCTTCGACCGTCCCGTCCATTTGTAGTTCGTCCGCACAGACGTTTAGGTTTCCTTTGACCAGGCCGTTTATTTTGGTCGTTCCGCCCACGGTTATCAGGTTGCCGTTTATGATGGCATCTTTGGTAATAAATAGTTCGCCGCCCGCGACGATAACATCATCTCCGACCTCGGTATCGATGGTCAGCTTTCCACCAGCGGCGCGTATATCGTCGCCGACATAGCCCCTAATAGTAACATCGCCACCGGCCAAGATAAGGTCTTGGGCTATGGAATCTGTCACTGTAATATAGCTGCCAGCGGCGACCACATCGCCTTTTACGATTGCATTAATGCTGATATCCTCGCCCGATAGGTAGACATCGTCGTTCTGAGGCGTCGAAATTGTAACATCCTCCCCGGTTTTGAACTGAGAAATTGCCAATAGGGGAAATAACCAAATAAACTGAAATATAAAAGATTTCATAATTGTATCCTTTTTGAGGATACCCAAAGGAATTAATATTGAGTTACTTGTGAAATGATGTAGATCAGATAGCGGATTTTTTATATTCCACAATCTCGCTGGATAGATAAAAAAAGGTGAAAGAGTGAATCGCAAATTTGTCGATCAAAAGATGAGAATGACAAAAAGTGAAAGATAATTCAAGATTAAAACAATATTTAGAAGATGCATGGATTCAAAGACGAGAAAGCGAGTGCGAAGAAACTCAAAATCTCGTAAAGGAAGCCCAAAAACTTTGGGCTGATAACGATTACAATTCAGTGGTCACTTTATCGAGTTTCGCCAAAAACCTCTAGGATTGGCTCGACACCTTGTTCATAGGCCCTGATA
>JAGLKG010000193.1 GCA_023141835.1 Maribacter sp.
TTACCCCAAAGGGAACGACGAAATGAGACCAACCGATGCCTTGGAAGGTCGTTCTTTAGGAAATGATTTTGTCATCAAGGATGGTTGGCGTATGTATCATGGACGAACTATACCTGGTTTTCCGGCACACCCTCACCGGGGGTTCGAAACCATTACAATAGTAAACAAAGGCTATTGTGATCATTCTGACTCTTTAGGGGCGTCCGGTAGGTTTGGGGAAGGTGACGTACAATGGATGACAGCAGGTCGTGGAGTACAGCATTCCGAAATGTTTCCGTTACTGAATACGGATAAAGAAAATCCTTTGGAACTTTTTCAAATATGGTTGAATTTACCTAAGAAAAATAAATTTGCGGATCCCCATTTTGCCATGCTTTGGCATGAGGCTATACCGGTTATTGAATCTGATGAAGCTTCAGTCAAAATCATTGCAGGGAATTATAAGGGTACCAAAGCCCTAAAACCAGCCCCAAATTCGTGGGCTTCGGATATTGATAATGATGTTGCCATATGGAATATCCATATCAATGCAAATTCTAACTACACATTGCCGGCTTCAATGAAAGGAGTCAATAGAACGCTTTATTTCTATGAAGGCTCGGAAATATCAATAGAAGGGCAAACAATCACTTCGAATCATGGGATTGAATTAAATAGCTCCGAGGTTATTAAGATAAAAGCCGGCGATACCTCATGCCATCTTCTTCTTTTGCAAGGCAAGCCCATTGATGAATCTGTAGTTCAACACGGACCTTTTGTTATGAATACACAGTTGGAAATACAAAATGCAATGGACGAATACCGCATTGATCAGTTTGGTGGGTGGCCTTGGCCCCATCCCGACAACGTACATCCCAAGGAAAAAGGGCGATTTGCAAAATATCCGAATGGAACCCTTGAGGAAAAATAGATTACTCTCTTGTTATTCTGGCGCCAATGGCCCTTAAACGAGCATCAATATCCTCATACCCCCTATCAATCTGCTCAATATTATGAATGGTTGAGGTACCCGTAGCAGATAATGCCGCAATTAGTAAAGAAACCCCTGCCCTAATATCAGGAGAGACCATGGTAGTTGCTTTTAACGTTGACTTAAAATTGTGACCGATTACTGTAGCTCTATGGGGATCACAAAGAATGATTTTCGCACCCATATCAATTAACTTATCCACAAAGAACAATCTACTTTCAAACATCTTTTGATGAATGAGTACCTCACCCTTTGCTTGTGTAGCCATGACCAGGATAATACTTAATAAGTCGGGTGTAAGTCCAGGCCATGGAGCGTCGGCAATGGTCAAAATAGACCCATCGATAAAGTTCTGTATTTCATACCCATCCGTATGCTTTGGTATATGTATGTCATCACCCCGTTTTTCAATGGTAATTCCCAATTTTCGAAACACAGTGGGTATTTGACCCAGGTCGTCCCAACTTACATTCTTGACAGTAAGCTCACTTTTGGTCATAGCCGCTAGACCTATCCAACTTCCTATTTCAATCATATCGGGCAACATGGTATGCTCTGTACCACCAAGTTCCTCAACACCTTCTATAACCAGCATATTGGAAGCAATACCAGAGATTTTAGCCCCCATGCGATTCAACATTTTGCACAATTGTTGCAAATAGGGTTCACAGGCCGCATTATAAATGGTGGTTTTACCTTCAGCCAAAACCGATGCCATCAGAACATTGGCAGTTCCCGTAACGGAGGCCTCATCGAGCAACATATAGGTTCCCTTGAGTTTTTTGGCCTCAACACCGTAAAAATAATCTTCTTTGTTATATATGAACTTAGCTCCAAGGTTTATAAAGCCTTCAAAATGGGTATCCAGCCTGCGGCGTCCAATTTTATCTCCTCCGGGTTTGGGAATGTATCCTTTTCCAAATCGTGCCAATAAAGGGCCAACCAACATTATTGAACCTCTTAAACTACGACCATCTTCCTTGAACTTGTCCGATTGGAGGTAGTCCATGTTCACGTCATCGGCTTTGAAGGTGTATGACCCTTTTCCTTTCTTCTGGATTTTTACACCCAAATCCTCTAAAAGAGAGATCAGCTTATTGACATCAACGATATCGGGTATATTGTTTATGGTGACCTGATCAGGGGTCAAAAGCACGGCACAAAGAATCTGCAATGCTTCATTTTTGGCGCCTTGCGGAGTTATTTCCCCAGATAATTGGTGGCCGCCTTCAATTTTAAAAGTTCCCATTGTAGGATTGAGAATATTAGAATCGCTTTTTGCCGCGACTAGTGTTTCTTTGATTTTTCTTGCCCGAACTGCTTCGTTGTGTCTTGGCAACCCTGTTTTTCAAGAATTGACCACTATCAGTAAGATTTTCACCTCCTTTGGCAAGATCTATTTGTCCATCACTAAGTTCAAACAAGTGGATAAAAATGGCTTTGTCATCAACCATATCCTTGTTCCAGTTCAAATAGCATTTTTTCATATGATTGGCAATGGCATATTCCAAACCATCTCTCATATCTCCTTTTTCCCATTGAATGGCCACATCTATCATTCGTTTTATGTTATTGCCATAGAAACGATATTTAGGAAAGTTTTGTGGATATTCAAGTGGTTCTGGCCTTTGCTGAAGTACTTCTTTGGAAGTAAAGGGAAAAGGTGATTCCACATCCAGTTTAAAATCGGACATAATGAATAATTGATCCCATAATTTATGCTGAAAATCAGGCACATCCCTTAAATGGGGCTGTAGATTCCCCATTACACTTATAATTGCTTTGGCAACCTTGTTCCGCTCTACGGTATCCTCAATAGAAACGGCATGATTAACCATTTTTTGGAAATGACGCCCGTATTCAGGTATAATAAGTTTAGGTCGCTCAGTATTGTACTCTAAGTTTTCTACTAAATTCAAATCTTAAATTTTAATGCTTAATAGCGTATAGGAAGTATTTCTATAACGGCCGCAAAATAAGAAAATTATGCCTCAAAAGCTATTTTATAGCGATATTACACCTTCTATCATTCCCACCGCCTTGTATTTTGCAATTACCTCACCAGGGTTTTTAAGGTTGACGGTAATAGAAAGGCTGGTGTATTTGCCATTTTTGGATTGCTTTGAGTCTATGACCGCTCCTGTATTATCAAAAACGTTATGTACTTGCCTGATCTTTTCCTTATCTGTTAACACAATGAACTTATACAGATAATTTGACGGCCATTTGCTGCTATCTTCAAGTTGAACTCTTAAACGTTCATAGAACTCCTCTGGCTTTTCAGTATTCATGAGTAAATTTTACTGCAAATATACAGGTTAACCCCTAATTTTTTAATCCTCTTACATTCCTTACTTTTGCTTGAAGAAAGTAACACTATTGAAGACAAAAAAAATTGTGGTCACGGGCGGACCCAGTACTGGGAAAACCTCGGTTATTGAGGAACTTGAGCGACGTGGGTTTCATTGTCTGCACGAGGTCATACGAAGTATGACGCTAGCTGAAAAAACCCAGGGAGAAAAAATAAAAATAGTCTCCAACCCGATAGTCTCGGTTTCAGACCCCACGAAATTCAATATGAAAATATTGAATGCGCGAATTGTACAATTCAATACTGCTAAGAAATACAATGATGATTCCATTGTTTTTTTTGATAGGGGAATCCCTGATGTATTGGCCTATATGGACTGTTTTCATCAAACCTATGAATCTGTATTTGACGAATCTTGTCAGCATCTGAGATACGATCAAGTATTTTTAATGCCCCCATGGAAAGAAATACATGTATCCGATAATGAGCGTTATGAAAGTTTTGATGAGTCGCTCCGCATTTATGATTGCCTTAAAAACACCTATGAGAACTTAGTATATGAAGTATCGGTAGTGCCCAAGGGAAGTATTTTGGAACGGGTCGAATTTATCTTGGACCATATAAAAGTCTCCTAATGCAAAATAACCCGAAATCCATTTTGGAACAGTATTGGGGTTTCAACTCCTTCAAGGGGTCCCAAAAAGAAATCATTGATGCTATCTTGGATGAAAGGGATGTCCTTGCTCTTTTACCAACAGGAGGCGGTAAATCGCTTTGTTTTCAAATTCCGGCCTTGGCCAAAGAAGGTATCTGCATTGTCATATCTCCTTTGATCGCTTTAATACATAATCAAGTGGAAAGCCTTAAGGAAAAAGGTATCAAAGCCATTGCCCTAACTGGGGGAATCCCCTTTGATGAAGTTAACAATCTGTTGGATAATTGTCTGTATGGCAACTATAAGTTTCTGTACCTTTCCCCAGAGCGGTTACAACAGGAAATCGTTAGGGACAGGATTCAGCAGATGAACGTTAATCTGATAGCCATAGACGAAGCGCATTGCATTTCGCAATGGGGACATGATTTTCGCCCTGCCTATTTGAAATGTTCCCAACTCAGGGAAATTATCCCAAGTGCCCCAATGATTGCCCTTACGGCGACTGCTACTAAAATTGTGGCCAATGACATTGTCGAAAACCTCAATTTTATCAATCCATTAGTCATAAAGGATTCATTTTCAAGAGATAATATCGCTTTCTCCGTTCAATGGAAAGAAGACAAACGTTATCGATTAAAACAGTTATGCGTAAAAACCACCAAAAGTTCAATTGTCTATGTACGTACGAGACGCTTGGCACAGGACCTTGCGAATTACCTGAACCAAAATGATTGTTCGGCCTCTTTTTATCATGGGGGATTGTCTAAAAAAGAAAAACAAGTTGGGCTTTCACAATGGCTTGAAAACAAAGTCAAAATTATGGTAGCAACCAACGCATTTGGTATGGGAATTGACAAACCTGATGTGGAGTTGGTCATACATTACCAAATACCGGATTGTTTGGAAAATTATTTTCAGGAAGCAGGAAGGGCCGGTAGAAACGGAGAGCCAGCAAGAGCTATTCTACTTACCAATACAATGGATGAGGAACAGGTTAAAAATCAATTTTTAAGTATTCTTCCTGATATTCCATTTATAAAACTGATTTACAACAAGTTGAACAACTATTTCCAGATTCCATTTGGTGAAGGTAATGACCAGCAATTTCAATTAAATTTCAATGGCTTTTGTGAGACCTATAAGCTCAATCCACTGATTACCTATAATGTGTTTAGAGTGCTAGATCAAAATTCGGTTTTCGCACTTTCAGAATCATTTTCAAAGAAAACATCGCTTCAGTTTTCAACGACTAAGGAGCGATTATTTTCATATCTGGCCAAGAACAGGGGTTTGGCTCACATTGTGCAGACCATCTTAAGGACGTATGGCGGTGTTTTTGAATTCAATACCAAGATAAACACCTTTTTGGTGGCCAGGAAAGCGGGAGTTTTGGAGACAATGGTCTTTAAAACCTTGCAACAGCTTCATACTGACGATATCATAACCTATCAAGAGCAGAATAATGATTTAGAACTTACTTTTTTGGTGCCTCGTGAAGATGACAGTACCATCAATATTTTCGCGAAAAAAGTAAAGGAACTGAATGCCAATAAAATAAGGAATATTGAGAACATGCTTGCCTATATCAATACTGATAAAACATGCCGAAGCAAACAGTTGTTGAATTACTTTGGCGAAAAAGTAGCGGGAAATTGTGGTAAGTGCGATATTTGTAGTGCCAAGAAATCGAAAGATCCAAATTTGGAAGTATCGATCATTACCAAAATCACTGATTTACTAAAAGTAAGAAAACAGACTTCAAGACAATTGATTAACGCCATGAATTACGATGAAAATGCTATATTAAACAGTATTAGAACAATGTTGGAAGAGGGGGAAATCAGAATTAACATGAAAAATGAGTATGAGCTTAGCTAAGAACGAAAGACCAAGAATCGTTTTTATGGGAACCCCAGAATTTGCCGTTGCGATTTTGGATAAATTGGTCCAGAACAAGTATGATATCGTGGGAGTCATAACTTCTCCTGATAAGCCAGCCGGAAGAGGAAGAAAATTAAATAAATCGGCTATCAAGATATACGCAGAGGAAAAAGGATTAAAGGTGTTACAACCCACGAATCTAAAAAATGAGGGATTTCTAAGTGAATTGGCACATTTGAATGCCAACCTACAAATAGTAGTGGCCTTTAGAATGTTGCCCAAAGTAGTTTGGGAACTACCCATGTACGGCACATTTAATCTACATGCATCCCTGTTACCCAATTACAGGGGCGCCGCTCCGATCAATTGGGCCATAATCAATGGTGAAACAGAAACCGGTGTCACCACCTTCTTTATAGATGACAAAATAGACACCGGCGAGATGATCTTACAAGATTCGATGGCCATTACAAATGATGATACGGCTGGAACATTGCATGATAAACTCATGGGCAAAGGGGCCGACTTGGTTTTGAAAACGGTGATTCAAATTGAAAAGGGGGCTGTCAAAAGAAAAAAACAAGAGTTTAGCGAAGTCCTGAGGGCTGCTCCCAAAATACACAAGGATACCTGCAGAATAGATTGGAACAAAACCATAAATGAAGTTTTTGATCATATCCGAGGGCTTAGCCCCTACCCTGCTGCTTGGACAACATTGATTAATGGAAAGGATGAGATTTCCGTGAAAATTTATGAGGCATCCATGAAAAAGGAAAAACATAATCATACAAACGGCCACCTGGTCTTCACTAAAAAAGAAATGCAGGTTGCTGTTGAAGGAGGGTATATTGGTCTTTTAAAAATTCAATTGCCAGGAAAGCGAAAAATGGAAACACGAGAGGTACTTAATGGCTTAAAATTGACCAAAACCGCCCTAATGGTCTAAAGTCCCACTCTCATTGGGCTGCGAGAAGCGTAAAAAACCCCCTACTTTATTAACAAACGATCCGAGTTATCAACAAAAATGGGTATTTCCCCCTATTTTACTTGCGTTCAAGCCAAATCCGTATAAATTTGTTAAGAGGTTTAAAATTATTATTAAAACATTAATTTAATTACATTATGAACAAAACAGAATTAATCGATGCAATGGCAGCTGACGCTGGCATCACAAAAGCCGCGGCTAAAAAGTCATTGGAATCTTTCCTAGGAAACGTTGAAGGCTCTCTTAAAAATGGTAATCGTGTATCATTAGTTGGTTTCGGATCTTGGTCTGTATCCAGAAGAAATGCAAGGGAAGGTAGAAATCCTTCTACCGGAAAAACTATTCAAATCGCAGCTAAAAATGTTGTGAAGTTTAAAGCTGGTGCTGATTTGGGCAAAGCAGTTAACTAGTCTATATTACAATAATACCTAAAGCCTTGACGCTATTGTCAGGGCTTTTTTGTTTTATGTCTTTTGGTTTTCATTGGAATTGTCTTATTTTAGATATATTAAGAAAAGTAACCATGATCGATTTAAATCCAAAAAAAGGGAAACTATTGATCGCAGAGCCTTCATTATCAGGGGATGTTTCCTTCAATAGGTCTGTGGTTCTTCTGGCTGAGCACAACGAAGAAGGGTCTGTAGGTTTTATTCTCAATAAGCCTTTGGAATACCATATCAGCGATTTGGTTACCGAAATATCCATTCCCTTACAAGTGTATAACGGTGGTCCTGTTGAACAGGATAATCTTTACTTCATTCATAAGGTTCCTCATTTAATCGATAACAGTATTGAGATTTCAGACGGAATCTACTGGGGTGGTGATTTTGAAAAGACCGTTCATCTCATTAATAAAGAGGTTATTTCTGAACGGGACATCCGTTTCTTTTTAGGGTACTCAGGTTGGTCATCATTACAATTGGATGAAGAATTATCTTCGAAATCGTGGATTGTGGTGCCCAACGAATATGAAAGTTCTATTATCCAGAAATCTTCCGTGGCCTTCTGGAAAGAAAAAATGGTAGAACTTGGCGGTAACTATCTGTTATGGTCCAACGCCCCTGAAAATCCTAGCTTGAACTAGTTCTATACCGGATTCAGCCTAGCTATGGCATTTAATTTGCCCAATAGATTTTGGGCAACCGAATTTCCAAATTCCTTTTTCCGATATCTATTTATAGGTTGTATCCCTACAATTGAATTGGTAATAAAAAGTTCGTCTGCCTTTTGCAGTTCAAAAGGAGAGATGGATTCCTCCAAAAACTTAAAATCGTCAATCTTATCCAAAATCCCCATTAATTTGTTTCGAATAATTCCATTTAGACAGCCATCTTTAAGTGGTGGCGTTTTTATGATATTATTCTTGACCACGAATAGATTTCCGTTCAGCGCTTCAACAACACTCTTATTTGTATTCAATAATAAGCAATTATCGTAATCGTTTTCCTTTGCATAAACGCTGCCAAGAACGTTAATTATCTTATTATTGGTCTTTAAGGTCGATAGCATGTCGGGGTTGACATAAAAATCTTTGAAAAGTTCCACTTTATAAACCTTCTCTTCAAGGGTATAAAACGATGACGTTAACTCTTTCACCTCTAATATGAATGAAACCTCATTGGTTTGTGGGGTGTAAAGCCCTCCATTGTTCCTAAATATGGTCAGGCGTACCCTTGCTGGTTTCTGTATAAGCTGATTGGCCTTCAGGGTCTTTATTATTTGATCTTCAAGAAATTCCATAGTAAATTCCATGGGAATTTCCATTCTAAGAATCCGCATAGAGGACATTAGTCTCAGGTAATGGTCTTCCCAAAAAAAAGGTGTACCATTACTAACCCTAATTGTTTCAAAAAGGGCATCGCCATAGCGCAATCCGCGATTGCTATGGTTTAAGAATTGTTTGTCTTGGGCCGTGATTTCCCCATTAAAATTAACCATAAAAAAAGCCTTGAAAATCAAGGCCAAATATACTTTAAATAAACGAAGGCTTTATTTAGAACCTAAAACATGTTTTAAATCTGAGACTTGATTTTCCCAGAGCATTTTTGCTTCATCGATTTCATCCTCTTCAACAAAGTCTGTAATAAATAATGAAACATCTTTGGTAATCTCATCAACAATGATCCTCATTTCAAAAAATGAATCATCATCGTTTTCCTCCCAAGCAAATTTCACAAACTCATCGTTCTTTTTTTTCAATAATTTTGCCTTTTCTTCGGAACCGTCCCAGATAAAACTGAATAACTCGCCGCGGGAGTTCACATTGTCCGCAAACCACTCCGAAAGGCCAGATGGCGTTGACAGATACTGGTACAACAACTGCGGAGATGATTGTATAACAAACTCAATTTCAAACTTAATCTTATCGCTCATTACAATTAGTATTTATTATGGGCAATATATATATTTCTAAATGATAAAAAAATTAAATGGGTTAGAATATTTTTAGCGAATGAATGTTGATGAACAGAAAATTAAACTTTATATTTGCAGCCGTTTTAATAGACATGGCGAGGTAGCTCAGCTGGTTAGAGCGTCGGATTCATAACCCGGAGGTC
>JAGLKG010000194.1 GCA_023141835.1 Maribacter sp.
CCGGGCAAAAAATGTAAAATGGATCGTAGCCGATGCTGCATTATTTAAACCGACCGAGAAATATGACTTTTGGTACGACAGGGCAGCCTTTCACTTTTTGACACAGGAAAACGAAATCTTACACTATCTGGACGCGGTGCAACAAAGTCTGAATGCGTCAGGGATTTTGGTTCTTGGAACATTTTCCGAACATGGCCCTGCAACGTGTAGTGGTATAGCCATTAAACAGTATTCCGAAACAACGATGACCCAAAGACTGAAACCGTTTTTTGAAAAAATAAAATGTATAACCGTAGACCACAAGACACCCTTTGATACCCTTCAAAACTTTGTTTTCTGCAGTTTTAAAAAATCACAAACAAAGGCGTTAACACAATGAAAGCTTAACCCAATCGTTATCAAAAATCAAAACCAATGCATGAAAATAAAATTAGTGACACTTGTTCTTTGCAGTATTTTTTTAGGGTGTAGTTCCAATGATCCCGAACCTAGTATCGAAGAGGAAGTAATGTCGGCCCC
The DNA here is from genome assembly GCA_023141835.1 of Maribacter sp. GTDB lineage: Bacteria > Bacteroidota > Bacteroidia > Flavobacteriales > Flavobacteriaceae > Maribacter_A. The sequence goes on from JAGLKG010000194.1 coordinate 520, forward strand.
TACCCTTTCAACAACAGCCATATCGCAAATTACACCAAATACAGCCATGAGCGGAGGGGACATTACAGATGATGGAGGAAGTGCCATAACGGCCCGTGGGGTGTGCTGGAATACCAATGAAAACCCGACAATCAATGATAGCCGTACTACTGACGGTAGCAGTAGTGGAAGTTTCACCAGTACCACAACGGCTCTAGAAGCGAATCAAACCTATTATATAAGAGCGTACGCCACCAATAGCGAGGGTACTTCCTATGGGCAACAACTGTCCTTTACCACCTTGGAAACTCCTGAATTGGCATTCGAAGGAGATTTGCTATTTCTAAGTCAAAAAGAAGTGGACGATTTTGCAGGACAAGGCTATACCCAAGTAAACGGTAAGGTGACCATCGGCTCTGGGACTGGGGAAGAAACGGACATTACTAATCTGGACGGTCTAGGCGAAATTACATCCATCGCATCATCCTTGACTATTTTTCATAATGACCAACTCCTAGAAATTGATGGACTTTATAAAATTGAAACTATAGGTGGCGATCTGGCCTTTCAATTCAATGATGCAATTGACAATATAGATGGTTTCAGCGGTTTGACCACTATTGGTGGTTCATTGTTCCTATGGGGTAATGATCTATTGAGCAATATCAACGGTCTATCTAACTTAATTGCCGTTGGTGATGAAGTTTCATTGCAAAGAAATAATGAACTGATCAGTGTGGATGGCCTTGAGGGTTTAACTATAATCAATGGGGATCTGAGCATTGATCAGAATCACAAACTACTCCATCTTGGAGGGCTGACCAATATTAAGGCCATTGGTGGCGATTAGGCACTCATGTCAAACCAGTTATTAAGCGATATTAGTGGACTTCAGAATTTAGAGATTATTAGTGGTGATTTTCTTTCCTTCCAAAGCTCGGGACTTACTTCAATCTCTGGCTTTGCCAAACTTAATACCATTGGGGGTAGTCTAAGATTAAGGGGGAATAGCGCATTGGTCGAAGTCAACGGGTTTGACAATCTTTCTTCCATTGCATCAGGAATCTATATTG
>JAGLKG010000195.1 GCA_023141835.1 Maribacter sp.
TAAGTTCATCCAACAAATGATAGGACTGGAATACAAAACCTATGTACTCCTTATACAGATTGGCCCGGTGTTTTTCCTTTAAGGTATGGACAGATTCATGAAGAAAATTGTATTCTCCCTCATTAAAATCATCCAACATCCCAATAACATTGAGTAAGGTGGATTTTCCTGAACCTGAAGGACCCATAACTGAGATAAATTCACCTTCTTTTACAGAAAGGTTGATGTCCTTTAAAAGAAAGATGCGTTGTCCTCCTGAATTTACCCATTTGAAAATATTGTTTAATTGTAGTAGCATATTTAGTTGTTTACGATTTCATTTGTTAGACCTGTCAAGTTTTATATCTCTTTATTCTTCTCTAAGCCCATTTAAAGGTGGAAAGTTAAACCTATTAAGTTTTAATAACTTGGCAGACCTACCATTACCAAGGGAACTCATTCCTCTTTCAAAGCTTTTACTGGATTGGCATTGGCTGCTTTAAAACTTTGCCAACTTACCGTTAGCAGTGATATAGCCAAAGTCAGTATTCCGGCCAAAGCAATTGTTTTTATGACTGTGAATCCTTTTCTTCTACCTAGATTTTTAAAAGCATCTTTAAATGGTTTTCAACATGGTTTTCATTTTTTCGATTCACTCCGTCCTCAAACTATTGGTAGGATTATCCATAGCTGTTTTTATAGCTTGAAAACCAATGGTCAATATTGTTGTCAGGACAGTTAGGAATCCTGCCAATGCAAAGACCCAGAACTTTATCTCTATCGGGTAAGCAAAATCAAGCAACCAATTGCTCATTAAATAATAGGCAATAGGAGACGCTATTAAAATTGAAAAAAGAACCAATCGTAAGAAATCCATGGAAAGAAGTGTTGTGATACTACCAACACTTGCACCGAGCACCTTACGAATGCCAATTTCCTTTTTACGTTGCTTGGCCATAAAGGTTGCCAAACCAAAAAGCCCCAAACACGATAACAGAATTGAAATAATTGCAAAATAATAGGTCAAAACCCCTGTTATGGTTTCACTTCTATAGTTGGCTGCATATTCTTGATCAATAAAATCATAATGCAGCGGAACATCTGGTAAGACTTTATCAAAAACAGTTTTAATGGAAGCAAGTGCTTCTCTGGTCTCACCAACTTTCATCTTTACAAATAACGCTCCTGCATCGGTGGGGTCCAGAAAGAAAATGGAGGGTTGTACCGGCTCATAAAGCGATCTATTATGAAAGTCCCTAAGGACTCCTATAATCTGTCTTTGGTTTCCCCAAACTTCTATAGTTTTCCCCACAGGCTCTTCAATACCAATAATTTCTACTGCTCTCTGATTAAGTACAATATTTAGTGTGTCTACAACTCCCTCACGATAAAACGCCCCTTCGACTACAGGTATTTCAAAAACCTCCGGGAAGTTGTGTGCCGACCAGAGCATCGAGAATTCAATATGTTCCTGATCTTTACTTTTTCCTCCCCAACTAACCCCGCTTGTCGAAGCCTGCATATCTAAAGGGGAAGGTCCGGCCAAAGTCACGTCGCTTATACCCTTTGAGGCCAATAATTCGTTTCTTAAAACCTCATACTTATCTGTAAGCTTTTGATCTTGATGTATGGTAACAATATTATTTTTGGACAGGCCCAAATCTTTCTGGTTTATATAATCTATCTGCTGTTTTACAATTATTGCTGCAACGATAAGCAGAATGGACAATCCAAATTGAAGTACTACCAATCCTTTTCGCAAAGAAGTAGTTCCCTTTTTCTCCTTGCTACCCCCTTTCAGGGCATCTACAGGCTTAAACGAGGAAATAACAAAGGAAGGGTAAGCACCCGATAAAAGTGTGGTTGCCAGAAAAACACTCATTATGCTTAACCAAATAGCTGGTTGGGTAAGGTCGATTTCCAAATTTTTACCAACAAAGGTGTTTACGCTGGGCAGTAGTAAACTTGTGCAAAGCAAGGCAAACCCAAAAGATATTGTCGTTATAATGGATGTCTCCGTTAAGAATTGGGAGATAAGCGCTCCTTTTCTTGCCCCGATTACCTTTCTAACGCCAACTTCAGCTGCCCTTTTAATAGCGTATGCCGTGGATAAATTCACAAAATTGATACAGGAAATAAGCAATAGAAAAATTGCCGCTATAGTAAATATGCGAACGTACTCAATACGGCCACCACTTACCTGGGCCCTTTCATCAAATTGCCCATAAAGATAATCTTCCGAGAATTTTTGCAAGAAACATCCTTCTTTATTATCTCCTTTGATGTTTTCCTGAAATAGATTTTGGAGTTTTGCAGAAACTTGTACAGGATCGGCATCATCTCTAAGAAGAAATACGCCTTGCATTCCATTATTACCCCATTCCTGCATCCATTCATTATCATTTAAATATTTGTCAAAACTGTAGTAAAAATCATTTTGTATGGACGAATGCTTTGAAAAATCCGCATAAACAGCTTCTACGGCAAAATCCCCATTATCAAAGATATGAATGGTACTTCCAATGGATTTTTTCAACCAATCATCACCCCAAATACGCTTTGCAAAGCTTTCTGAAATGGCAATGGCCTCTGTTTTTTTATCCAATTGGGAAATATCACCCAATAAGACTGGAAAGGAAAAACCGGAAAAAAAATCGGCATTGGCAAAGGCCCCAGAAGCCCTAAAATCAACATTGCCCACCCTTAGATTGTCTTCAAAACTCCTCCCAAGGGTAATATATTTTTCAATTTCCGGAAGCTGCTCTTTTGCCGTTTTCAACAACGGATAGGATATTCCTTCATACACATCCAAAACTCCTTCCTCTAAAGGTATTGTTCTTTTGACCCGGTATAACTGATCATTGGATGCATGGAATTTGTCCATACTGTATTCGTCATGAACCCAAAGAAGCATTAAAAATGACACAGTTAGGGCAATTGATAATCCCAAGATATTTATAGAGAAATATACTTTATTCTTTAAAAGATTCCGCCAAGCGATTTTGAGATGGTTTTTTAACATTGCTTTCTTATTTGAGACCTGTCAGGTTTTAGCTTGCCTGCCTTTGGTAGGAAACCTGACAGGTCTTGATTAGATTATTCCGTTCGCAAACTTTTTATAGGATTAACTATAGCAGCTTTAATACTCTGGTAACTTACGGTAAGTATTGAAATGGCTACGGCCAAGAAAGCGGCCAGCACAAATACCCACCATCCAATTTCAATGCGATAGGAGAAGTCCTCCAACCATTTGTTCATCGCAAACCAACCTATGGGTAGGGAAACGAGGATAGCCACACCCACCAGCTTGAGGAAGTCTACCGAAAGCCCATAGGTTATTTGGCTTACACTTGCCCCCAACACCTTCCGTACTCCAATCTCCTTGGTTCGTTTTTCTGCATTGAAGGCTGCAAGTCCAAACAATCCCAAACAGGCAATTAAAATGGAAAGTATTGTGAAAATGATAAAAATACGACCCAAACGTTGCTCAGCCCGATATGTATTATTAAAGGAATCTTCCATGAAATAGTAATCAAAAGGCTGTCCAGGAGCCACTTTGTTCCAAATGCCCTCGATGCTGGCTATTGCATTGGAAAAACTTCCCTCTTCTAATTTTACCGCTAGTGAGTAAGCCATCTTCTCCAAATGGAGGCTCAAGGATTCAATTTCATTCTTAAAAGGAGAAAAGTGAAAATCCTTTACCACCCCAATAATTGTAAAATACGTAGGATTTTCAGAGCCTAAATCAGGCGTATAACGCATACCAATAGCTTCATTTGGAGAGACGCCTATTACAGCTACGGCAGATTCATTGACTATTATGCTTGTTGAATCATTTTTAAATCTTTGATCAAAATTCCTACCAGCAATTATTTCAAAACCCATTGTGGAGATATAATCTTGATCAACACCCCACCTTTGCATACTTAGTGCATTCTCCTGATCTGTAGCTCCCTCAACTGGGGCAAAAGTGCTGTCCGATCGGCTTGAGGGTGTTGGAAAATAACCACTTAAAGTAGCATTCTTTACAAAGCCTAACTTTTTTACCTCTTCCTTAAATGAGGTTACTTGATCACCTGCCGAAAATACATCATCAACAATAAGTACTTGATCCTTTGAAAACCCAAGGTCCTTATTTTGAATATATTCCAATTGCTGGTACACCACCAAAGTGCTTATAATCAAGAAAACAGAAATCGCAAATTGAAAGACCACCAAGGCATTTCGCACTTTTCCTCCCCCAAGACTATTGCTGCTGGTTCCTTTTAGAACTTTAACGGGTATAAATTTTGACATGAAAAATGCGGGGTAACTGCCTGAAAGAAGTCCTAGAGTAGCCCCTGATGCCAATAAAATCAACCAGAAAAATGGACTGGCATAAGGCATGGAAATGTCTTTGTCAGCCAAATCATTAAAAAATGGCAATGCGATTATTGCCAATAGTATTGCCAATAAAAGAGACCCAAACGAAACTAACCCAGATTCTATCAAGAATTGACGGATAAGTTCTCCTTTTTTTGAGCCTAGTGTTTTTCGAATCCCCACCTCCTTAGCTCTTTTAAGGGAATGTGCCGTAGACAAGTTCATAAAATTAACACATGCTAGAACAATAAGAAATATGGCTATAAAAGAAAGGATATATATACTTTGAATATCGTTATTAGCACTTATCTCAGCTACTCTGTCAGATTTTAAGTGAATGTCCAACAAAGGTATGGTACTGTATATTAGATGATTCCCTGCTGCTTTAAATTGTTCCTCGGTAATACCGGGCATAAATTGCTGCACCCCAGGAATAACATATTTACCCAGAAATCCCCGTAATGGTGCCTGAATATCTTCGACATTGGCAGAGGGGATAAGCTTAATGTACGTTTGGTAATTATTACTGCCCCAATTCACGATACGCGAATCTTCGTAACCCGCCATGGCCATAAAAATAGTATGATCTCTAAGAAAAGAATTATTGGGTAGATCATCAATAACGCCAGTAACCGTATACGTTTCTGTATTGTTCAATAAAAGATTTTGACCTAGGGCATTGTCAATCCCGAAGTGCTTTTCAGCAGCTGTTTTGGTCAAAATCAAAGTGTTTGGGGCTTTAAGCGCTGTTTTCAAATCTCCTGCCAATAGGTCTATTCCGAACATTTCGAAAAAAGTAGAATCTACCATAGTGGCATGTTGCTCTTTTATGTTCACCTCAGTATTGGCCTTTCTAATTAAGGCACTGCCCCTTGTTCTAAATCGGGTAGCCAATTCTACTTCTGAGAAATCATTGTCCAACGCTTCCGCCATTGGAGCTGGAGCAACTGCAAACTTTCGATCTTCACCTCCGAATTTAATGTCCGCATTAATTCTATGAATTCGATCAGCATCTGCGAACATATTGTCATAGCTTAATTCATCATATATATATAATGAAATAAGCAGGGCTCCAGCAATGCCTATTGCAAGACCAAAAGTATTTAAAAATGTGAAAAAAGGTTGTTTTTTAAGGCTTCTCCAAGCAATCTTAATATGGTTTTTTAACATGATTATTTGATTTAATTGATGATGATTATTCCGTTCGTAAACTTTTTATAGGATTCGCAATAGCCGCTTTAATACTCTGGTAACTTACCGTTAGTATTGAAATGACAATGGCTAAGAAAGCGGCCAGCATAAATACCCACCATCCAATTTCAATGCGATAAGAGAAATCTTCCAACCACTTGTTCATAACGTACCAACCAACGGGTAGTGATATTAGTATGGCAATGCCTACATACTTAAGGAAGTCAGATGATAGTCTATAAGTTATCTGACTTACACTAGCTCCCATTACTTTTCGTATACCAATTTCCTTAGTTCGTTTCTCTGCGTTAAAGGCAGCAAGTCCGAATAAGCCCAAACATGCTATTAAAATGGAGAGTACTGTGAATATGATAAAAATACGGCCCAATCGTTGTTCTTCCTGGAAAGTGGTATTAAAGGCAGTATCCATGAATTCATAACTAAAAGGCTGGCCGGGTGCTAAACCATTCCATATACCCTCAACATCAGCAATTGCGCTAGGAAAATCTTCCGTTTTTAATCTAATTGCCATTTTGCCGGCATACGAACCAATTGAAATGCTTAAAGCACCAATATGTTCCTTTAGTGGTTCGTAGTGAAAGTTTCTAATTACCCCTATGACCGTGGAAAACGCTACTTCCTGTTCACCCAAGTCTGAGGATATCCTCATTCCAAGGACCTCTTCTGGTTGTACCCCTAAAATGGAAACGGCGGATTCGTTCAAAATCATAGCAGTCGAATCTGTTGTAATTTGTTGATCAAAATCCCGACCTGCTATAAGTTCCAGATCCATAGTAGCCAAATAATCATGATCCACACGCCAATTTTGCATATTAATGGCATTTTCCTGCTCCATGACACCTTCCTTAAAAAAAGAAGAATTGCTTCTTGAGGATGGCGTGGGGAGAAAGCTGCTTAGTGAAACGCTCTGTACAGCTCCCAATTGAAGTACTTCCTGTTTGAAGGATTGGGCTTGATTCCCAGCCCCGTAAATGTCATCGATGATTAAAACCTGTTCCTTGTCGAAGCCAAGGTCCTTATTTTGAATAAAATGTAATTGCTGATAGACCACCAAGGTGCTAACAATCAAAAATACCGAAATACCAAATTGAAAAACAACAAGATAATTTCTAATATTACTTCCTCCAGAATTACTTTCACCACCACCTTTCAATACTTTTACTGGTACAAACCGAGACATAAAAAAGGCAGGATATATCCCCGAAAGGAAGCCCAAAATAATTGCAGTGGCCAGCAATAGTAGCCAAAAAATTGGATTGGCATATGGGATACCCATGTCTTTTCCTGATAAATCATTAAAAAAGGGCAAAGCAATGGCAGCAATAACGACGGCCACTAATAACGATATCAACGAAATCATTCCAGATTCAGTCAAAAATTGTCGTACCAAATCAATCTTGTTAGATCCCAATGTTTTTCGAACGCCCACCTCTTTGGCCCGTTTAAGGGAATGCGCGGTAGAAAGGTTCATGAAATTAATACTGGCCAAGAGGATAAGAAATAGTGCTATAAACGAAAGAATATATATATTCTGGATTGAGCCATTTGGACTCATTTCAGGATATCGGTCAGAATACAAATGAATATCTGTTAAGGCTATAGTACTATATTTTAAGTAATTGCCAGATTTTAAAAAAGCTTCTTCGGTCATGCCAGGATATATATTCTGTACCCACGGAATTACGTAAGTACCAAAAATCGAATTGAGTAGCGTTTGAAAATCAGCAATCTTGGCATCTGGAATCAACTTGATAAATGTAGGATAATTGTGACTGCCCCATTTGCCTTCTTGAGGGTCATTATAGCCAGACATGGCCATAAATACACTATGATTTCTAAGGAATGAGTTCTTTGGAAAATCTTCAATTACCCCAGTAACCGTATAGGTGTTTGTATTGTTTAAAACAAGGCTTTGTCCCAAGGCCTCATTAAGCCCGAAATGTTTTTCGGCTGCTGTTCTTGTCAATACAAGTGTATTTGGTTCTTCTAACGCGGTTTTTGGATTGCCAACCAATAGATCCAAGCCAAACATCTTAAAGAATGTAGAGTCTGCATAAGTAACTCTAAGCTCTTTTACATTCATATCGGCCCCACTTTTTTTAATAAGCATACTACCCTGGTTTCTAAACCGGGTAGTCAATTCTATTTGGGAATAATCATTTTGCAGGGCAGCAGCCATAGGTTCAGAAACTTCTGAAGATCCCTCTTCTGACCCTCCAAACCTGAAATCAACATTAATACGATATATACGATCGGCGTCTTTAAACATTTTGTCAAAACTCATTTCATCATAGATGTATAAGGAAATAAGTAAACCCCCTGCGATGCCTATAGCAAGACCAAAGGTATTTAGGAAGGTAAAAAAAGGTTGCTTTTTAAGGCTCCTCCAAGCGATTTTGATGTGGTTCTTAAACATGATTTTCCTTTTTTTTTACTGAAACAAGTTCAGCTCAGATTGATGATTATTCCGTTCGCAAACTTTTTACTGGATTCGCATTGGCCGCCTTAATGGCCTGAAAGCTTACTGTAATAATTGTGATAGACATGGCCCCGATTACCGCCAATGCAAAGATCCACCACTCAAGAATCACGTGATATGGATAATCTTGCAACCAACCGTTCATAACGTAGTATGAAATAGGAATTGCAATAAAACAGGATATCGTGACTAATTTTAGAAAGTCTTTGGACAGCATATTCCAGACATTGAATACGGTTGCGCCCAGTACCTTACGTACCCCTATTTCCTTGGTTCGCTGTTCGGCTACAAAAGAAGTGAGACCAAACAATCCCAAGCAACTGATTAAAATGGCCAGAGCTGTAAAAATTCCTGATAAGGTACCGACCCTTTCTTCGGCCGCAAATTTTTCTCCATACTCCTGATCTACAAAATCGTACTGGAATGGGATATTGGGAAAATGTTCTTTGAACACCCGCTCAATGACGGCCAGATTTTCGCCAGCACTTCTATTAGGATTTAGTCGCATGTTATAATAGCTTTCGTTGCCATGTTTATCAAAAGCATATACGGCTTGCTTAACAGGTTCATAGGGAGACTGTGCAATCATATCTTGTACCACGCCAATTATTTTTAGTGGTTCCGAGGGATCTTCTTTATCACTATCTTTCAAATATGTGCCAATAGGATTCGTAAGACCCATATATTTTACAGCGGTCTCATTGATAAGTACCGCATTGGAATCCGTTGCAAATTCCCTAGAAAAGTCACGTCCCGCTACTATTTTAAGGTTCAATGATTTGGCGAATTCCGGAGATACTTGTGTCCAGGCAAAATCTTCTTGGAATCCTTCTGGTTTTCCTTCCCATGTAAAACCACTCCAATTAGACCAAACTGCGGTCATTGGACCACTTGACTTGGACATTTCCACAATCGCATTGGACTTTAAAAATTCACTCCGCATCAAGTCATATTTTCCACTAAAATCCTGGCTCATTGTCGGTACTTGCACCAGTCCTTTCTTATCATATCCAATTGGGCGATTTTTAGCATGATTTATCTGTTGCATAACTATGACGGTACCTATAATAAATGCCACAGAAACCGTGAATTGAACAACAACTAGGATCTTTCTTGGAAGACTGGCGTACCTACCCACCTTAAATGTTCCCTTCAACACCTCAACCGGTCTAAAGGAGGATAGATACAAAGCAGGATAGCTTCCTGCCAACAATGAGGTAATCAATACAAATAGGATGGAAATGAGCCAAAAACCAATATTTTCCCAAGGGAATTCTATTTCCTTACTTGCCAGTTCGTTGAATCCACCCAAAGACAACAAAATCAATAAAACAGCAATTAGATATGCAAATACAACTACTAAAAACGATTCGCTTAAAAACTGATTGATCAATTGGCCTCTTTGCGAACCTATAGATTTTCGAATACCTACTTCCTTGGCCCTTTTCTCGGACCTGGCCGTACTCAGATTCATAAAATTGATACAGGCCAAAAGCAATACGAAGGCACCGATAATGCCAAAAAGCCAAACGTATTTTATGCGACCCCCTACTTGTATTCCGTTTTCAAAATTGCTGTGTAAATACCACTCTTTCATTGGAAAAAGAAATAACTGTGGATTGTGCTCTCTGTTTTCCTCGTTTAAATCCTTCTTAACGTCTTTGATGATTGCTGTTACTTTATCCATACTAGTGTTATCCGCAATTTGCACAAACATCTGAAAGGAGTTGTTTCCCCAGTTATCGACTGCATTTTTAATCCATTCCTGAACAGTGATATACTTTTCCCAAGGCATTATGAACTCAGTATCATTAAAACTGTTGTTAAAGGGTATATCACTGTATACCCCTGAAACCATCATATCGTATTGGCTGTTAACCTCTACCACCTTACCAATAGGATCTTCGGAGCCAAAAAGGGCATTGGCCGTAGATTCTGATAACATTATGGAGTTTATCTCTCGGAGACCATCTTTTTCCCCTTTTACAATTTCTAGGCTTAGCATTTCTGGTGCCCCTCTTTGCATAAAATTTCCCTTTTTTGAAATACTCACTTCCTTATATTTAAGGTATTGCGAGTTGTTCCAAGAAGACATCACCAGATGCTCGAAATTATCGGCATAACCTTCTCGTAAAGCCATTTCAAGAGGTCGGGGAATGGCCGGACCAGTTCCTGTTTGACCGTTAAACGTCTGCGACTGGAATATTTGGGCAATTTTATCTTTGTTTTTAAAATAGCTGTTGTGGGTCAACTCGTCTTGCATCCAAAGGCCAATAATCAAGGTTACCGCCATTCCCAAGGCCAGTCCACCAATATTTATGGCCGAATACGCCTTGTTTTTGCGTAGGTTTCGCCAAGCTATTTTTAGATAGTTCCTTATCATGTTTGATTGATTTTTGATTCGATGAATAAACCC
>JAGLKG010000196.1 GCA_023141835.1 Maribacter sp.
TGGGAGACGGTTGGCCGACCCATTGGCAGAATTGGTGAAGATTGACCCCAAGTCGATTGGGGTGGGACAATACCAGCACGATGTAGATCAAAATAAACTAAAGATCTCTTTGGATACAGTGGTCGAAAGTTGCGTGAATTCTGTTGGAGTCAATATCAATACGGCAAGTGTTCCCTTGTTGAGCCATGTTTCTGGCATTGGCCCAAAATTGGCCGAGAACATCGTAACCTATAGAAATAAAAATGGAGGTTTTACGAGTAGGAGCACAATTAAAAAAGTTCCCCGATTGGGAGGCAAGGCTTTTGAGCAAGGAGCGGCCTTTTTACGCATTAAAAAGCCGAAAAATCCTTTGGATGACTCAGCCGTACATCCTGAAAGTTATGGGATTGTTGAAAGAATGGCCAAAGACCAAGGAGTGGCCATTTCAGAATTCATAGGGAACAAGCAAATACTTCAGAACATTAACCTGAATTTGTATTGCGATAAAAATATTGGTTTACCTACACTCAAAGACATTGTTCAGGAATTGGAAAAACCAGGATTGGATACTCGTGAAAAGGCCAAGGTCTTTACGTTCAATCAAAACATAAAATCAATAACCGATCTTCATGAAGGTCAGTTATTACCGGGAATAGTCAATAACATCACAAATTTTGGATGCTTTGTCGATATCGGAATCAAGGAAAGTGGATTGATACATGTTTCCAATTTAGCAGATGCATTCGTAAAAGATGTGAATGAGCATGTAAGCCTTCACCAACAAATTATCGTTAAAGTCCTTGATGTAGACATTCCTAGAAAACGTATTCAACTAAAGTTGCACAAATAATATTTCTTCCGTTCACAATTAGTTGCCAAGGTCAATTTTCTTTGTAATTTTATAAAAATCCTTTACAATTATGTTGTCCGAAAAACTAGAAAAAGCACTTAATAGTCAAATACAAATTGAAGCAGAATCATCTCAAGTATATTTGGCGATGGCATCTTGGGCCGAGGTCCAGGGATTGGAAGGCATAGCTACTTTTATGTATGCACAATCAGATGAGGAACGCCTACATATGTTGAAGTTGATAAAATATGTAAATGAACGAGGTGGTCACGCCAGACTTTCTGACTTAAAGGCACCTAAATTCGATTTTGGCACCTTTCAAAAAATGTTCCAAGAGCTATTGGAGCACGAAATTTTTGTCTCGAACAGCATCAACGAACTGGTTCATACTACCCTTGAGGAAAAAGACTATGCCACCCATAACTTTTTACAATGGTATGTTGCCGAACAAATAGAGGAAGAGGCTTTGGCAAGGACCATTTTAGATAAGATCAACCTCATCGGCAATGACAAGGGCGGACTGTACCTCTTTGATCGCGATGTACAACAAATTACTGCAAATAGTGCTGCGGCACCTCCCGGAGCTTAGCATTTAATTTGATTATTAAGTTTTTGGGCTAAGCCCTGTAAAATTTGGTATCTTACTATACTATTTCGCCACTAACAACATAAAATCAAACTACTCGATAAACCCATAGTATGAAACCTATCCTTTTTTTTACTGCTTTACTGTTCCAATTCGCAACTATAGCCCAAACGGCATCGGTGAAGTTCTCTCCTCCACTTACAAATGCCACTCCCGAAAGCGTTGGTATGTCCTCAGAACGATTGGAGCGTATTGATAACATGCTCAAACAAGCAGTTTCCGATGCTGACCTACCAGGAATTGTTGCTTTAATTGCGCGAAATGGCAAGATTGTATTTCAAAATGCATACGGAATGGC